>CAYGUQ010000308.1:0-5591 GCA_964352995.1 uncultured Rhodobacterales bacterium | reverse complement strand
GGGCTGAAGGAGGGCGCCGGGGGCGCGTCGCGGGCCGTTGCGAGGGGAGGGGCGGGGCAGGGCCGCGGCGACGGGGGCGGGCCTCGCCGTGAAGGGAGCCCGCGCGGCCCGTTTCGCCGCGGCCGATCAGGCTTCTCGCTGGCCCTGAAGCGTGAGGGCTTCGGGCGGGGCGACGGCTCTCGCGCGGTCGCAGCCCGGCGGCTTGCGGGGGCCGAGCAGGATCACCCTGCGGTCTTCGACGGCGATGCGGCCGCTCCGGCGCAGCCTGTCGAGGGAGACGGCGAGCCACTGGCGCGAGGTGCCGAGCATCAGCGCCAGCTTCTCCTGCGAGATGCGGCGGTCGATCAGCACGCCGGCCTCCACCTTCCTGCCATGCCGCTCGGCGAGGATCGCGAGCAGCACCTCCAGCCGCTCCATCGCCGAGCGCGTGGCCAGCATCTGCACCAGCATCGAGTAGCACTTGCCCTTCGCCACCAGCCCCTCGATCAGCCCCAGCGCGACGCTGGGATGGCGCGCGGCGAGGTCGCGCAGCGCCGCGCCCGGCAGGAACAGCAGCTTCGCGGCGGTCTGCGCATCGGCCGACCAGATGTGCACGCCGCGGCCGAACACCTCCGGCCCGCCGACGAAATGGCCGTCTGTCCAGTAGGCCAGCGTCATCTCGCGGCCCTTCTGGGCGACGTAGAAGGTGCGCACGAGGCCCTCGTCGATGATCCAGACGCCGTTATGCGGCTGGCCCTGCATGAAGACCGTCTCGCCGCGGTCGAGCCGCACGACGCGCCCCGCGGCGCGGATCTCGCGCATGACCGCGTCGCTCAGCCCTTCGAAGAACCGCGCGCCGTCGTTCATGTCCGCGACGTCCTCGGACAGGAACAGCGCCTCGGGGGCGACGGCGGCCCGGCGCGCGGCCATCAATGGTCCTGTTCCGCGAAGGCCTTGAGGCTCTCCTCGCGGATCAGCGCGAGGCAGCGGCGCTTGACGGCGATGAACGGCGCTTCGGTCGCCATCTCGGGCGCGCGCGGGCGCGGCAGGGGCACGGGGATGTCGGCGATCAGCCGGCCCGGCGCCGCGCTCATCACCAGCACGCGGTCGGCGAGGAACACCGCCTCGTCGACGTCATGGGTGACGAACAGCACCGTGGCGCCGCAGTCCTTCCAGATCGCGAGGAGGCTCTCCTGCATCATCAGCCGGGTCTGGGCGTCGAGCGCGCCGAAGGGCTCGTCCATCAGCAGCACGGAGGGGTAGTTCGCCAGCGCGCGCGCGATGCCGACGCGCTGCTGCATGCCGCCGGAGAGCTCCGCGGGGTAGCGGTCGCCGAAGCGCGACAGGCCGACGAGGTTGAGGAAGGTGTTGGCGACGGCGTCGGCCGCCGAGCGCCCCTTGCCCGCCAGCCGCGGGCCGAAGGCGACGTTGGCGCGCACGGTCTTCCAGGGCAGCAGCGAGTGCTGCTGGAACACCATGCCGCGGTCCGAGCCGGGCCCGCGCACCGGCGCGCCGTCGACCCGCGCCTCGCCGCCGGTCGCCCTGACATGCCCCGCCACCACGTTCATCAGCGAGGACTTGCCGCACCCCGAGGGCCCCAGCAGGCAGACGAACTCGCCGGGCTCGATGCGCACCGAGGTCTCGGCGACGGCGAGATGCGAGGAGCCCTCCACGTCGAAGGCGATCGACACGCGGTCGATCTCGATCAGCCCGCGGTCGGGCGCGCGGCGCGGCGCGGCCGGTTCGGCCGGGAGCGGCGGGGCGAGGTTGAGCGTCATGGTCATGGCTTTCCTCTGCGGCGGGTCGTCAGCGCGCGCGCTCGCGCCAGCGCAGGAACGGGCGCATGGCGACGCGCACGGCCCAGGTCGACAGGCTGCCTAGCCCGCCGATCATCAGCATGCCGACGACGATGTCGGGCGTGCGCACCATCGAATAGGCGTCCCAGGTGAAGTAGCCGATGCCGAACTGGCCCGAGATGATCTCGCCCGCCAGCAGCGAGAACCACGCGACCCCCATGCCGATGGCGAAGCCGGCCGCGATGGAGGGCAGGGCGGCGGGCAGCACCACATGCCAGAACACGGACAGCCGCGACGCGCCGAGCGAGCGCGCCGCGCGCACCAGCGTCTCCGGCGTCTGCTCGACCCCGTGCATCGTGTTGAGGATGATGGGAAAGACGGCGCCGAGGAAGGTGATGAAGATGATCGAGGACTCCTCGGTCGGCCACATCAGGATGGCGAGCGGGATCCACGCGACGGCCGGGATCGGCCGAAGGATCTCGACATAGGGCGCCACGACGGCCCTGACCGCGCGGATGCGGCCCATCAGCAGGCCGGTGACGACCCCCACCGCGACGGCGATGGCGTAGCTGACGGCGACGCGCTGGAGGCTGACGAGGATGTGCTTGTGGAAGGTCGGGTCGAAGGCGTTGCGCAGGAAGGCCTGCAGCACGTCGAGCGGCCCCGGTATCAGCGCGAAGTTGACCACGAGGCTGAGCTTCTGCTCGGTCGCGCCGTGCCAGAAGGCGACGCCGGCGGCCAGCGCGACGGCCGCGAGCGCGGCGTCGCGCAGCGCGGCCGACCAGCGCGCGGTAAGCCGGCTTCGCCGCGCCGGCATGTGCGGGGGCGAGGCCCGAGGCGACGGCCGAGGCGACGGCTGATGCGAGGGCGCAGGAGCCGCCGCGGCGTGCGTCGCCTGCGGCGCGGCGGCGGACGAGGGCCGCGCTTCGGCGTCGAGGGTTGCAAGCGACATGCGATCTCCTTCCCTGGCTCGGAGGCCGCGCCGGTCGCCTGGCGCGGCCCCTCTCGCGCGGTTCCTGCGACGCGGCCCCTCTGGCGGCGGGCTCGCCGCGTCAGATGGCGATGGCGTCGAGGATGTCGTCGAAGCTCAACACGTCGCCGCCGGTCGCCTGCGCATGCGCCTCGGCGTCCGCCCGCTTCAGGAAGGCGGCGAACGCGTCGCCCTGCTTCACGTAGAAGGCGCGGTTGCCGAAGAGCTTCAGCCCGCTGTCGGCGTCGTGGACATAGGTCGCCGAAGGCATGAAGCCGGTGTCGCGGATCTCCGCCAGCGCGGTGAAGAACTCCGCGTAGCTCCCGTAGCTCGACACGCCGTCGCGCGGGTGCCAGATCTCCATGGGTTTGCCGACGTTTGCGACGGCGGTGTCCACCACGGAGGCCTTGAGCGCGGCGTAGTCGACGCCCTGCGCCTCGTAGGCGGCCTTGACGACGCTCTCGTCGACCCAGCGGTCGAAATCGAGCGGCGGCACGTCGCGCTCCGCCATCAGCAGCGCGTGGCTCTCGGTCAGCGACTGCACCCATTGCGGCTTGAGCGAGGCCTCGAAGGTCGAGATGCCGCCGTCGCTGAAGTAGAGATAGAGCACCTCCTTCTCGATGCCGGTCCACTCCGAGACGCGCATGGCGGCGTTCAGCGGGTCGGCGGCGATCCAGGCCTGCGCCTCCTGCGTGGCGTCGACATAGGCGCGGACGATCTCGGGGTGCTCCTCCATGAAGGACTTCAGCACCACCGTGCCGTGGAAGGTGGGGATGCCGGACTCGCCGCCGTCGTAGATCTTGCGGCCGGTGCCGCGGAACTCCATCACCTCCGACCAGGGGCAGAAGTCGGCGTGCGCGTCGATGCGGCCGGTCGCGATGTTGTTGACGCCGACCGGCGGGCTCTGGTTCGCGAGCGTCACCTGGTCGAGCATGCCGGCGGTCTTGAGCACCTGCAGGGTCATGCCCCAGGCCGCGCTGCCGAAGGGCGTCGAGACGGTGCGTCCCTTAAGATCCTCCAGCGCGTAGATGTCGGAGTTCACCGGCACGACGATGCCGTTGCCGGTGCCCTTGAGGTTGTAGCCGGTGATGGCGATGAGGATCGACTCGTCGTTGCCGCCGGCCTGGAAGGTCGCGCCGTTCACGATCAGCGGATAGTCGCCCATCACGCCGAAATGCAGCTTGCCGGCGATCATCTGGTTGGTGATCGGCGGCCCCGAGGTGTAGTCGCGGTACTCCAGCTGGTACTCGACCCCTTCGTAGCGGCCGGTCGTGGGGAGGTGCTTCTCGAGCAGGCCGAGCTTCTCGAGGATCACGCCGCCGGGCACGGTGTTGGTCACCGTGCTCTGATGGCCGACGCCGATCACGAGGGTCTCGGCCGAGGCGAGGCCGGCCGACAGGACGAGGGCCGAAGCCAGCATGGCTGAGGCGCGGCGCAGTGGGCTGGTCATGGGGCTTGCTCCTGCTTGACGATTACTTGCAAAGCGTCGGATCGAGGGGCGTTGCTGTCCAGCACCGTGGGTTTTCCAGGGGGTATTTCTTGCGCTCTCGGCCCGGATCGCCCGCAAATTGGGCAGGATTCGCCGCTCGGCTCTCCGGTATGGTCAAGGATTGCGCTTTCAGAAGGTCTTGCTGGAAGACCAATGCAATCTTTTTCCAGTATTAACTGCGGATATGATTCGCAAGATTGCCGAAAATATTGAGCAGTGCAAATACATACAGGCGCAAGGCGCGTAATGCGCCCCGCGTCTTGTTGCAAGTTTTCTTTCCGTCAGGCCGCTGCGGCGGCGATCCGGCCCAGCGCCCAGCGGACGTTCTTGCGGATGTCCGGGTCGGGGTCGTCGACGAAGGGCGTCAGGAACGCCTCGCCGCAGGGCTGCGCCAGCTCGCCGAGCGCCGCGGCGCATTCCTTGCGCAGGTTCGACGACGGATGCGCCATCAGCGCCCCGATGCGCGGCGCGGCGTCGGCTGCGCCCAGCTTGCCGAGGCTGCGCACCGCCTTCACGCGCACCTGCCAGGCTTCGTCCTCCAGCGCCGCGTCGAGCGCCGGGCCCGCGTCCGCCTCCGTCTTGCCCAGCGTCTCCGCCGCCGCCTCGCGCACGCGCCAGTCCGGGTCGCGCAGGGCGGCGATCAGCGCCGCGGCCGCCGCCTCGCCGCGCGCATAGCCGAGCGCGCCGACCGCGACGAGCCGCACCTCGGGCGCGGCGTCGGCGCAGGCGGCGATCAGCGTCGACGCCGCGGCGGGGTCCTTCAGCCAGCCGATGGTCTGGACCGCCTCGGCGCGGACGGACGCCTCCGCGTCGCCCAGCGCGCCCGCAGCGGGGCCGAGCGCGTCGGGCCGGCGCAGCTCGCGCAGCCCGCGCAGGCCGGCGGCGCGCACGAAGGCCGACGGCTCGCCCAGCAGCGGAAACAGCGGGTCGGCCGCGGCGGGGTCCTTCAGTTCGGCGAGGCCGGCGGCGGCGGCCGTCGCGACCTCCGGATCGGCGTCGCGCACCGCCGCGGCCAGCGCCGCCGCGGTCTCGGCACCGTCGAACTCCGCCAGAGCCAGCGCCGCCTGCCGCCGCACGCCGGCGTCGGCGTCGCGCACGGCGCGGGCCAGCAGCGCGGGCGCGCCCTCGGCGGCGCTGTCGGCGATCTCCATCACCGCCACGCGCCGCGCGCCGGGGTCGGGGTCGTCCAGCGCCGCGGCGAGGTCGTCGAGGTCGGCGAAGGCTTCGAACAGATCGGTCATGCGCCCGCCCTCACTTCAGCAGATAGGGCAGGTTGACCGTCACCGCGCCGGTGGGGCAGTCGGCCTCGCAGGGCATGCAGTACCAGCACTCGTCGTACTTCATGTAGGCGGTCTTG
>CAYGUQ010000307.1:0-5604 GCA_964352995.1 uncultured Rhodobacterales bacterium | reverse complement strand
TTTCCCCGCAATGCGCCGTCCGACGGGCGCGGCCTGCTCGACGGCGGCGACGCGGCCGACGACGCGCGCTCCGCCGGATCGCTCGTCCAGCGCCTGCCGCGCGCCGGCGCGCTGTGGGAGCGCGAACCGCCGGCGGCGCCCGGACCCGGCGACGCGACGCCCGGTCGGCGCATCCTCGCCGGCCCCGCCGAGCGCCGCCTGCGCATGCTGAGCGCGCACACCGGCGAGCGCATCGACCTGCGCTACATGGTCCGCGGCCGCCACGATCCCGAGGCGCTGGCGGAGTTCTCCCGCTTCGCGCGCGACTGGCGGCAGAACGAGGTCAAGCCGATCGACCCCGCGACGCTCGACATCGTCCACGCCGTCGCCGAGCGGATCGAGGCGCCCGGCCCGCTCGTGCTGCTGTCAGGCTACCGGACCCGCAAGACCAACAGTTCGCTGAAGGGCGCCGCGAAGGACTCGCTGCACATGCGCGGCATGGCGCTGGACATCGCGCACCCCCACCGCAGCGCCGCCACGCTCGCGAAAGCCGCGCTGGCGCTCGGCGCCGGCGGCGTCGGCCGCTACGACGCCTCGGGCTTCGTGCATGTCGACAGCGGCGCGCCGCGAAGCTGGCGCGCCTGATCGCCGCCGCGACAGGCGCGTTCAGGCGCCCAGCCAGCGCGCCCCCATCCAGACCGCCATGGCCGCCATCATGAGGTTCTCGGTCAGCGAGACGAAGCCGAGCGGCACGTTGCTGTCGCCGCCGACGCAGGCGCATTTCAACTTGCGCCGCTCGATGTAGACGGCCTTGAACACCGACGCCGCGCCGACGACCCCGATGAACAGCGCGACCGGGGCGGACAGCCACGTCAGCGCGCCGGCCGTCATCAGCACTCCGGCCCCCGTCTCGGCGTAGGGATAGATGGAGCCGTAGCGCACCCACCGCTTCGCCAGCAGATCGTAGTTCAGGAACATGATCGAGAAGCCCTCGACGTCCTGCAGCTTCTGCAGCCCCAGCAGGATCATGGCGATCGAGACGAACCACTCCGCCGCCCGAATCGTCAGCACGTCGCCATAGGCGGCCCAGGACACCGCGAGCGCCGTCAGCGCCGCGACGGCGAAGAGCGCGACGACGGGGCGATAGGTGACGCCGTCGTCGTCGGGCGCATCCTTGCC
This sequence comes from uncultured Rhodobacterales bacterium, assembly GCA_964352995.1. Lineage (GTDB taxonomy): Bacteria > Pseudomonadota > Alphaproteobacteria > Rhodobacterales > Rhodobacteraceae > Rubrimonas. The sequence continues at coordinate 4,446 of CAYGUQ010000307.1, read as the reverse complement.
GAAGTGCAGGCGAAGCGCGTCGTAGCCGCCGATGCGCTCGCCGGCGATGAAGGTCTGCGGGGTCGTCTCGACGCCATGTTCGGCGAGAAAGGCGTCGGTCTCCTCGCGCGATCTCAGGGGCCGGTCGTCGACCTCGTAGCCTTCGCGCTGGAGCAGCGCCTTCGACTTCAGCCCGAACGGGCACTCGTGGCCGGGCATGACCATGCGATGCAGCGTCGCCGTGCGGTGGGGCGTGCGATCTCGGGGCATGTCGCGTCCTCCTTGCGTTCCTGCGCCTGAGCCGCCGCCAGTCGACAGAGCGACCGCGGGGCGGTTGGCGGCCTTCACGCGATCAACGCGGCGCCAGCGCTGGAAGGTTCCGACCGAGAGGTCCGGCGGCCGGCCCTGGCGGCGCGGCGGCTTGTTCGGCCGCGAAGGCGGCCCCGTCGGGTCAGAGTTCGGCGAGGGCGCGCTCGACGGCCTCGCCCGCGTTCCGGAACGGCGCCGGGTCGTCCAGCGCGCGCGACACGATGAGCGCTCCCTGAATGCGGCCCACGGCGTCCGTCGCGGCTCGTTCGGCGGCGTCGGGCGCGGCGCCGGTGGCGGTGAGCGCGGCGGCGAGAGCGTCGATCCAGTCGCGGATCAGCGCGCCCGCCGCGCGCGTCACGCATTCGGGCGCGTCGCCGACCATCAGGCTTGCGACCACGCAGGGCCGCCGTCCGTCGTCGTAGAGCGACCGCACGGCGCTCAGCATCCCGCCGACGCGCCCAACGCGGTCGAGCGGCGCCGACAGCGCGGCGACCACGCTCGCCGCCACCGCCTCCCGCGCGCGCGCCGCCACCGCCTCGGCCATCTCGGCCTTCCCGCCGGGAAAGTAGTGGTAGAGGCTGGGGCGCTTCAGTCCGGTGACGCGGGCGATCTCGGCGATGCTGGCGCCGTCGTAGCCCTGCTCGCGGAACAGTTCGAACAGCCGGTCCGCGATCTCCTCGCGCCCCTTCGCCGGAGGGGACGCGGCGAGGCGGTCGAGCACGGCGCTCACGGCGTCGCCCCCAGCCGCGCCACCTGCGCCTCCAGTTCGGCGATCCGGGCGTCGCGCGCAGCCAGCGCCGCGGCGGCCGCCTCGGCGTCGATCTTGAGCGGGATGTGCTGGGGGCAGTTCGCGTCCCACGCCGTCACGGCGAACAGGATGGCCTGCTCGGGGCGGGCGCGATAGCCGTCGGGCATGAGCCGCTCCAGCAGCGCGGGATCGTCCTCCACCACGCGGGCCGTCCCCCAGATCTTGATGCGCCGCCGGTTCGCATAGTCCATGAGAAACATGTAGGCCCTAGGGTTCTCGGACAGGTTGCCGAGCGTGACGTACTGGCGGTTCCCCCGATAGTCCGCCAGACCGATCGTGCGGTCGTCAAGGACGCGCAGGAATCCCGGCGGCCCGCCGCGGTGCTGGATGTAGGGCTGACCGTCGGCGCTGGCCGTGGCGAGATAGGCGCTGTCTCGTTCGGCGATGAAGGCCGCGAGATCCGGCGTGATCCGGTCCTGCATCTCCATCCCGGCGTAGGCGGCGCGCGAGCCCTTGCGCTCCTGCGCGGCTTTCACCGCCGGCGAAAAGGCGTGGTCGGTGGCGTTCATGGCGCATCTCCGTTGGATCGGCTTGATATCCGCGCGCCATGGCGCGCGGATATCAAGCCGATCCAACGGAGATGCGCCATGAACGCCACCGACCACGCCTTTTCGCCGGCGGTGAAAGCCGCGCAGGAGCGCAAGGGCTCGCGCGCCGCCTACGCCGGGATGGAGATGCAGGACCGGATCACGCCGGATCTCGCGGCCTTCATCGCCGAACGAGACAGCGCCTATCTCGCCACGGCCAGCGCCGACGGTCAGCCCTACATCCAGCACCGCGGCGGGCCGCCGGGATTCCTGCGCGTCCTTGACGACCGCACGATCGGTCTGGCGGACTATCGGGGGAACCGCCAGTACGTCACGCTCGGCAACCTGTCCGAGAACCCTAGGGCCTACATGTTTCTCATGGACTATGCGAACCGGCGGCGCATCAAGATCTGGGGGACGGCCCGCGTGGTGGAGGACGATCCCGCGCTGCTGGAGCGGCTCATGCCCGACGGCTATCGCGCCCGCCCCGAGCAGGCCATCCTGTTCGCCGTGACGGCGTGGGACGCGAACTGCCCCCAGCACATCCCGCTCAAGATCGACGCCGAGGCGGCCGCCGCGGCGCTGGCTGCGCGCGACGCCCGGATCGCCGAACTGGAGGCGCAGGTGGCGCGGCTGGGGGCGACGCCGTGAGCGCCGTGCTCGACCGCCTCGCCGCGTCCCCTCCGGCGAAGGGGCGCGAGGAGATCGCGGACCGGCTGTTCGAACTGTTCCGCGAGCAGGGCTACGACGGCGCCAGCATCGCCGAGATCGCCCGCGTCACCGGACTGAAGCGCCCCAGCCTCTACCACTACTTTCCCGGCGGGAAGGCCGAGATGGCCGAGGCGGTGGCGGCGCGCGCGCGGGAGGCGGTGGCGGCGAGCGTGGTCGCCGCGCTGTCGGCGCCGCTCGACCGCGTTGGGCGCGTCGGCGGGATGCTGAGCGCCGTGCGGTCGCTCTACGACGACGGACGGCGGCCCTGCGTGGTCGCAAGCCTGATGGTCGGCGACGCGCCCGAATGCGTGACGCGCGCGGCGGGCGCGCTGATCCGCGACTGGATCGACGCTCTCGCCGCCGCGCTCACCGCCACCGGCGCCGCGCCCGACGCCGCCGAACGAGCCGCGACGGACGCCGTGGGCCGCATTCAGGGAGCGCTCATCGTGTCGCGCGCGCTGGACGACCCGGCGCCGTTCCGGAACGCGGGCGAGGCCGTCGAGCGCGCCCTCGCCGAACTCTGACCCGACGGGGCCGCCTTCGCGGCCGAACAAGCCGCCGCGCCGCCAGGGCCGGCCGCCGGACCTCTCGGTCGGAACCTTCCAGCGCTGGCGCCGCGTTGATCGCGTGAAGGCCGCCAACCGCCCCGCGGTCGCTCTGTCGACTGGCGGCGGCTCAGGCGCAGGAACGCAAGGAGGACGCGACATGCCCCGAGATCGCACGCCCCACCGCACGGCGACGCTGCATCGCATGGTCATGCCCGGCCACGAGTGCCCGTTCGGGCTGAAGTCGAAGGCGCTGCTCCAGCGCGAAGGCTACGAGGTCGACGACCGGCCCCTGAGATCGCGCGAGGAGACCGACGCCTTTCTCGCCGAACATGGCGTCGAGACGACCCCGCAGACCTTCATCGCCGGCGAGCGCATCGGCGGCTACGACGCGCTTCGCCTGCACTTCGGCAAGGATGCGCCCGACGACGACGGCGTCACCTATCGCCCCGTCGTCGCGCTCTTCGCCGTCGCGGCGCTGACGGCGCTCGCGGTGTCCTGGGCCGCCTATGGCGACGTGCTGACGATTCGGGCGGCGGAGTGGTTCGTCTCGATCGCCATGATCCTGCTGGGGCTGCAGAAGCTGCAGGACGTCGAGGGCTTCTCGATCATGTTCCTGAACTACGATCTGCTGGCGAAGCGGTGGGTGCGCTACGGCTCCATCTATCCCTACGCCGAGACGGGGGCCGGAGTGCTGATGACGGCCGGCGCGCTGACGTGGCTGTCCGCCCCGGTCGCGCTGTTCATCGGGGTCGTCGGCGCGGCGTCGGTGTTCAAGGCCGTCTACATCGAGCGGCGCAAGTTGAAATGCGCCTGCGTCGGCGGCGACAGCAACGTGCCGCTCGGCTTCGTCTCGCTGACCGAGAACCTCATGATGGCGGCCATGGCGGTCTGGATGGGGGCGCGCTGGCTGGGCGCCTGAACGCGCCTGTCGCGGCGGCGATCAGGCGCGCCAGCTTCGCGGCGCGCCGCTGTCGACATGCACGAAGCCCGAGGCGTCGTAGCGGCCGACGCCGCCGGCGCCGAGCGCCAGCGCGGCTTTCGCGAGCGTGGCGGCGCTGCGGTGGGGGTGCGCGATGTCCAGCGCCATGCCGCGCATGTGCAGCGAGTCCTTCGCGGCGCCCTTCAGCGAACTGTTGGTCTTGCGGGTCCGGTAGCCTGACAGCAGCACGAGCGGGCCGGGCGCCTCGATCCGCTCGGCGACGGCGTGGACGATGTCGAGCGTCGCGGGGTCGATCGGCTTGACCTCGTTCTGCCGCCAGTCGCGCGCGAAGCGGGAGAACTCCGCCAGCGCCTCGGGATCGTGGCGGCCGCGGACCATGTAGCGCAGGTCGATGCGCTCGCCGGTGTGCGCGCTCAGCATGCGCAGGCGGCGCTCGGCGGGGCCGGCGAGGATGCGCCGACCGGGCGTCGCGTCGCCGGGTCCGGGCGCCGCCGGCGGTTCGCGCTCCCACAGCGCGCCGGCGCGCGGCAGGCGCTGGACGAGCGATCCGGCGGAGCGCGCGTCGTCGGCCGCGTCGCCGCCGTCGAGCAGGCCGCGCCCGTCGGACGGCGCATTGCGGGGAAA
>CAYGUQ010000306.1:0-5608 GCA_964352995.1 uncultured Rhodobacterales bacterium | reverse complement strand
GGACCGGCGTCAGCATGCAGAGGTTTTCGATCATCGCGTCGCGCAGGGCGGCCGCCTCGCGGCTCTCGACCACGCGGCCCGTCTCGTCGCGCACGAGCTCGGTGTAGGGGGCGCCGTTCTCGTCTTCGCACACCCGGCGCAACTCGGTGGGAAAGGCCTCGCGCAGGTACTCGACTACGTATTCGAGAGGCGTCGCACTAATCACCAGATCCTCGCGCTCCTCGGCCGTCAGCGCGTCGAGGCGGCGGTCCATCAGCGCCTCGCCGGTGGAGACGATCTGAATGACCGCGCTCATGCCGGCCGCGAGGGTCTCTTCGACGTCGTCGAGCATGGCCGGGGTCTTCATGCCGGTAACGAGGTGATTGAAGAAGCGCTGCTTGAGGCTCTCGAAGCGCGAGCGCACCGCCGCCTTCGCGGCCTTGTCGTTGCAGGCGCCGTCATGGCCGGTGATCCCGGTCGCCTTCATCGCCGCGTCGAGGTTTGTGTGGATGACCTGGAACGAGTCGGCGAAGGCGTCGTAGACGGCGGTCTGCGCAGGCGTGAGGGCGTGCTCGAGGATCTCGTACTCGACGCCGTCGAAGCTGAGCGCGCGGGCGGTGTAGAGCCCCAGCGCCTTGAGGTCGCGCGCGACGACCTCCATCGCCGCGACGCCGCCGGCCTCCATCGCCGTCATGAATGCCTCGCGGGTCTGGAACGGGTAGTCGCCCTGGCCCCAGAGCCCGAGGCGGCTGGCGTAGGCGAGGTTCTCGATGGTGGTGGCGCCGGTGGCGGAGACGTAGAGGACGCGCGCGCGCGGGGCGGCGAGTTGCAGGCGCAGGCCGGCGACGCCCTGCTGGCTGCCCTTCTTGTCGCCGCGATCGGACTTGGACCCTGCGGCGCCGCCCATGGCGTGGGCCTCGTCGAAGGCGATGACGCCTTCGAAACCGGCGCCGAGCCAGGCGGCGATCTGCTCCAGCCGACCGGCCTTGCCCTGGCGCGGCCCGACGCGCAGCGTGGCGTAGGTGACGAAGAGGACGCCTTCCTGCATCCGGACGTCTTCTCCGAGCTTCCACTTGGCGAGCGGGCGAATGTCGCCGGCGTCGCCGCCGAGTGCGGTCCAGTCGCGGATCGCGTCCTCGATCAGCTTATCGGACTTCGAGAGCCAGACCGCGCGGCGCAGGCCGCGGTTCCAGGCGTCGAGGATGACGCCGGCGACCTGGCGGCCCTTGCCGCAGCCGGTGCCGTCGCCGAGGAAGAACCCGCGCCTGAGCTTGACCGCGTCGGACGCGTCGTCGGGGCAGGCGACCGCGCTGCGCCATTCGGCGTCGATGCGCACCGCGCCGGGCAGGTCGCGCTCGAAGGCCTCCGCTGCGTAGATCAGCGTCTCGAGCTGGGCGTCGGAGAGGGCCCCGCGACGCACCAGCGAGGCGGGAATGACGGGCTGCGCGGTCGGCGCCGGCGGCGCGATCGACGCCATCGCCGCAGACTCCACCAGCGGCGTGGGATGCTCGCGCGCGCCCGGGATGGCGACGCGCCCAAGCCGCCAGGCCGCATAGAGGCTGTCCGCGCCGGACGCTGTCGCCACGTCGCGCACCGTGTAGAGGAGCGGCGCGCCCGCTTCGCGCCGGATCGCGAAGAGCAGCTCCGGCTCGCGCTCCGCGATCGCGGAAGACGGCTCTGCGACGCGCTCAGGGCGCTTCGCGGCGGGCGGCGCGATGATGTGGGCGTCTGTCGACGACGGGCTCGCCGCCTCAGAGGGTCCGCGCGTCAGCGTCGCGGCCATCGCCAGCGCCTCGTCCAGCGTAGCCGCCTGCGCGATGAGCGGCGCGACGTCGCTCTGGGCGATCTTGTCGAAGACCGCGAGCACCGTGTCGACGCGCACGCCGTGGCGGGCGAAGGCCGCGCCCGGCAGCGCGATGCGCGCGCGCAGACAGGCGCGCTCTGTCGCCGCGATCCAGCCGGCGCGCCCTGAGCCTTCCGCCGAGAAGCCCGACGGCATGATCGCCGCGAGCCTGCCGCCGTCGGCGAGGCGCTTCAGCGCGGAGACGAGATGGCTGCCTGCGACGGTCGGATCGCCGGCGCGCGCGACTGTGGCGCTGAAGGGCGGGTTCATCACGACGAGGCTGGGGCGGATGTCGGGGTCGAGCAGGTCGTCGATGAACTCCGCGTCATGCGCCGTCGGCGCGACGCCGGTGGCGGCCTCGACCAGCGCGCGGCGATCGCCGTCGATCTCGTTCAGGACGAGCCGTGCGCCGAGGGCTGCGAGCGGCGCGGCGAGCAGTCCCGTGCCGCAGCTCGGCTCGAGCGCGGTTTCGCCGGCGCGCACATGGGCCGCGATCGCCGCGACGACGGCGAGCGGCAGGGGCGTGGAGAACTGCGACAGACGGTTCTGCGTCTCGCTGCGGCGCGATTGCAGCGGCAGGCGGGCGGCGGTCTTCGCGGCGAGCGCCGCGAGGGTTTCGGCGTCGCGGCGCTTCATCGCCTCGGCGTTGCGAATGAACGCCTTCGCCGAGGCCGCCTCGCCGACGTCGTAGGCCTGTCGCCACGACCACCGCCCACTGGCGTCCCCGCCGTCGAAGGCGTCGTTCATGAGCCGGCTGAGGAGCGCCGGCGTCAGCGCGGGGCCCGAGAGCGCGCGCAGGAACAGGGCGCGCGCGAGCTGGGCGAGCGCGGGGCCGGCGGCGGAAGGCGCGGCGTCTGCGATGGAGGTGAGCAGGTTCATGGCGCGGGGACCCTCTTTCTTGCGGCCCCCATGCGGGGCCGGAAGGAAGGGATGGCGCTTGGGCTTTGGCGCGCAGCGCTCGCGCAGTTGGTCCGGTCGGACGGGGCTGAGGATGCGTCAGCGAGCCGGTCGGCTGCGCGCGGCGCTGATCCAGTCGGAGCCGGCGTAGCCGATGGCATGGACGAAAACAGTGCGCGTCGCGTCGTCGACGGTGAAGACGACGACAGCGCGGCGTCCGGCGGGGATCGCGCGCAGACCCGGCGCGATCTCGTCGCGGATCGAGCCGCGGTGGGGGATCTCGCCGAGCTTCTCGATGGCGGCGCGTATCTCCGTGAGCTTGCGCCGCGCGGCGGCCTCGCCGGCGTAGTCGCCGATCAGCCGCGCGATGCGGACCAGGTCGCTGCGAACCGCGGGGTGCAGCCTGACGGCGTGGCTCACGCGCCGTCGGGCGCCGCGATGTCGCGTTCGACATCGGCGAACACGGCGTCGATGTCGCGATAGTCGTCGCGCGACGTGCTGAGACGCGCGCGAATGTCGTCGGCCATTGCGCCGAGCGCGGTTTCCCGCGCCTCCTCATCTTCGATCAGCCGCTCCACGGCGGCCGCGACTGCGGCGCTCGTCGTGGCGAACACCCCGTCGCGCACCTTTTCGCGGAGATAGCTGTGGTGCCGCTCGGTGAAGCTCAGCGTGGTCTTGACCGTCATGCCGCCCTCCGTATGACCAAGTCATACGATTTCTGCTCAGCGCCGCCAAGGCGATCGCCGCCGCCCGTGGCGTTGTTTCTCGACAATCGCCGTTGTGCAGTGCAACATGTCGAGCGTTGGCGCAGGTTGCGCGGAGGGTGGCGGCGATGGACGGCGGCGGCGGCGTAAGGGCTTCAAAAGGGTCGACCAGGCGCCCGCTGCAGGACGTCTGGCTTGCGGCGGCGGCGGCGCAGGCGGCGCCGGTGCAGATCTATCTCCGCAGCGGCGTGAAGCTTGAGGGCGTGGTGACGGCCTTCGACGCCTACGCGTTCCTTCTGGCGCGCGGCGGCGCTTCGCAACTCGTCTACAAGAGTTCGGTTGCGACCGTGCAGAGCGCAATGATCCTGAACCTCCACGAGGACGGCGGTCCTCCCGGCGTCGACCGCGAGCGCGCAAGCCGGGCGCCCGCGCGCCTCTTTGGCGGGCATTCCGCAGGCGTGGTCCGCAAGCCGTTGGTCGAGCGCCGCAAGTTGCGCTGAGCAACTGCACGCGGAGCGTGTTGCGCACAGAAGCGCGCACAGATTCTGTGGATGGATCGTCGGCGCGTTGATCGCGCGGCTACCCGACGCGCCCGATACGGGCTATGTTCGTCGCGCGCGCTGCGGCGGTCTCCGTCTTCATTCACGGGAACCCGCCGATGTTCGACAAACTCGCCGCGACGCCTGGCGTCGCGCGGCTGCGCACGCTGGGGCGCAGACACGCCAACGTCCGAGGTCTGGCCATCGCCGCCGCCAGCCTCGCCGCGCTCCTCGCGCTTCTCTACGCGCTGAGCGACATGTCAGCCTTCGGCGAGCGCCGCCGTCAGGCCGAAGAGGTCGCGTTCTCACGCGCCTTCGCGCTGGCCACCACGCCCGACGCCGCGTCGGACGGCGGCGTCCTGTCCGGCGAGATCGACAACGGCTGGCTGTTTCTCATGCGCGAGGACGGCGGCGAGCTGGCGGCGCGCATTCCAGCCTTCGCCGGCGACGTCGTCAGCGGGCTTTTCGTGCGCGCCGCGGTGCCGGTGAGCGATCTCGGGATCAGGAGCAGCGTCGGCTCCGTGCTCGGCATGCTGTTCACGCTGGCGCTCTTCGCGGTGCTCGGGCGCTACGCCATGACCATGACCGGGTTCGGCCGCCAGGTCGGCGAAGCGCTTTGGGTCGACGAGATCGCGACGCGTTTCGCCGACGTCGCGGGCGCCGACGAGGCGCGCCGCGATCTGACCGAGTTCGCGCGCATGATCCGGGGCGAGTTGTCCTACGGCGCCGTCGGCGCGCGCACGCCGAAGGGCGCTCTGCTGGTCGGCCCGCCCGGCACGGGCAAGACGCTGCTGGCGCGCGCGACCGCCGGCGAGGCGCGGGTGAACTTCATCGCCTGCGCCGGCAGCGATTTCGGCGGCATGCTGGTGGGGCAGGGGGCGCGCGACGTCGGCCAGGTCATGGCCCGCGCGCGGCGCATGGCGCCGTGCATCGTTTTCATCGACGAGATCGACGCGATCGGCAGGGCGCGCGGCAAGACCAGCCACACCGATTACGAGACCACGCTGATGAAGCTGCTTGCGGAGATGGATGGGATAGCGCCGTCCTCGGGCGTCTATTTCCTCGCAGCGACCAACCATGTCGACGCGCTCGATCCTGCGCTGGTGCGACCGGGCCGCTTCGACCGGGTGATCCGGGTGCCGCTGCCGGATCTGCCGGCCCGCGAGGCGATGCTGCGCATCCATGCGCGGACGCTCGTCCTGGAGCCGTCCCTGGACCTCGCCGAGGCGGCGGTGATGGCGCACGGGTTCTCCGGCGCGCAGCTTGAGGCGCTGGCCAACGAGGCCGCGATCCAGGCGGGCCGGCTCGGCGCCGCGGCGGTCGGCCTTGAGCATTTCCGCATCGCGCTGATGAAGGTGTCGATCGGCGAGCGCGTGGAGGGCGCCCCGCTGTCGCCGCAGGCGCGTCGGCTGGTGGCGGCGCATGAGGCGGGCCATGCGGTGCTGGCGTTGACCGATCCCGACGCCGATCCGGTGGAGCGCGTGACCATCGTGCCGCATGGGCAGTCGCTCGGCCACGTCGCGGCGCGGCCGCCTGAGGATCTTCGGGTGATCGACGAGGCGCGTCTGCGCGCGCGGCTGCGGGTGCTGGCCGGAGGGCGCGCGGGCGAGATCGTGGCGTGCGGTCCTGAGCGGCGCAGCACGCTG
>CAYGUQ010000305.1:0-5622 GCA_964352995.1 uncultured Rhodobacterales bacterium | reverse complement strand
GGTGACGATCGTCGGCGCGACGTCGGGCGACACCGGCTCCGCGGCGATCGAGGCTTTCCGCGGGCTCGACGCCGCGGACGTCTTCATCCTCTACCCCCATGGCCGGGTGTCGGAGGTGCAGCGCCGCCAGATGACCACGCCGCAGGAGGCCAACGTTCACGCCATCGCCGTGGAGGGCGACTTCGACGCCTGTCAGGCGCTGGTGAAGGCGATGTTCAACGATCTCGACTTCCGCGACCGCATGAAGCTGGCGGCGGTGAACTCGATAAACTGGGCGCGCATCCTCGCGCAGGTCGTCTACTACTTTAGTTCTGCGGTCGCGTTAGGGGCTCCTTCACGATCCATCATGTATACGGTCCCTACCGGCAACTTTGGCGACGTGTTCGCCGGCCATGTCGCCCGCGCGATGGGCCTGCCGATAGAGCGCCTCGTGATAGCGACCAACGCCAACGACATCCTGCACCGCACGCTCGAGACCGGCCGGCACGACAAGGCGGGGGTTCAGGCGACGACCTCGCCGTCGATGGACATCGAGGTCTCGTCGAACTTCGAGCGCCTGCTGTTCGAGCTGTATGGATGCGACGGCGCTGCGACTGCGCAGCTCATGGAGGAACTGAAGGCCGGCGGCTTCGTTCTCAGACAGGGCGCGCTCACGGCGCTGCGGGAAGGTTTCGCCTCGGGCCGCGCCGACGTGGCCGAGACGGCGGCGGAGATCGCGAGGGTTCGGGAGACGACGGGCATGATCGTCGATCCGCATACGGCGGTGGGTCTGGTGGCGGCGCGCGCGAACCGCGGCGACCGCGCGACGCCCATGGTGACGCTCGGCACGGCGCATGCGGCGAAGTTCCCCGACGCGGTGGAGGCCGCCTGCGGCGTGCGCCCGGCCTTGCCGCCGCGCATGTCCGACCTTTATGACAGACCGGAACGGGTGACGGTCGCTCCAGACAATCTACAGGCGATGCAGAACCTTATCTCCGGACGGTCCCGCGCCGCGGGCTGACCGGCGGGCGGAGAGGCCGCCCTTGGAGTGTGAAACAGATGACAGTGCGCGTAGACCGGCTTTCCAACGGCATGACTGTGGTGACGGAGCGCATGTCGGGGCTCGGCTCCGCGAGCGTGGGCGTCTGGGTCGGGGCGGGCTGCCGACATGAGCGGCCCGAGGAGAACGGCGTCGCGCATTTTCTGGAGCACATGGCGTTCAAGGGCACGGCGCGGCGCTCCGCCATCGACATCGCCGTGGAGATCGAGAACGTCGGCGGCTACCTCAACGCCTACACCAGCCGCGAGACGACCGCCTATTACGCCCGCGTGCTGGGCGAGGACGTCCCGCTCGCGCTCGACCTGATCGCCGACATCCTGCGCAAGCCCGCCTTCGCCGAGGCTGAGATCGCCTCCGAGCGCGGCGTGATCCTGCAGGAGATCGGCCAGGCGCTCGACACGCCCGACGACGTCGTCTTCGACTGGCTTCAGGAGGTCTCCTACCCGTCGCAGGCGATGGGGCGGCCGATCCTGGGGCTGGCCGAGCGGGTCAAGACCTTCTCGGCGGAGGATCTGCGCTCCTTCACCAGCGCGCATTATGCGCCGGAGCGGATGATCCTGTCGGCGGCCGGCGCGGTGGACCATGACGAGGTCATGAAGCTCGCGCAGGCCCTGTTCGGCGACATGGCGCGCGGCCCGGCGCAGGGCGTGGAGCCCGCGCGCTTCATGGGCGGCGAGCGCCGCAAGGTTAAGAAGCTGGAGCAGGCGCATGTCGCGATGGCCTTCGAGGGGCCGGCGCAGACCCATGACGCGGCGGTCGCGGCGCAGGTGTTCTCCACCGCGCTCGGCGGCGGCATGTCCTCCCGCCTGTTCCAGGAGGCCCGCGAGCGGCGGGGCCTGTGCTACTCGATCTTCGCCCACAGCTCCGCCTTCGCCGACACCGGCGCGATGACGATCTACGCCGGCACCGGCGGCAAGGAGCTGCCGGAGCTTACCGGCGTGGTCATCGACGAACTGCGCCGCGCCGCCGAAGGCATGAGCGCCGAGGAGGTCGCGCGCGCGCGCGCTCAGCTCAAGGCGGGGCTGGTGATGGGCATGGAGAGCCCCTCCAACCGCGCCGAGCGGCTGGCGCGCAGCCTCGCGGTCTGGGGCCGGGTGCAGACGATCGAGGAGCTTGTCGAGCAGATCGACGCGGTGGACGTGGCGGCGGCGCGCGACGTCGGCGCGCGCATCTGCGCCGCGCCGCGGCCGGCGCTGGCGCTCTACGGCCCGGTCGCCAAGGCGCCCGGCGCGGCCGAGATCGCCGAACGGCTCGCCGCCTGAGGCCGGTCGGGGCGCGCGGCTGACATGGGGCTTCTGCGTCGCCGTTCGGTCGGGCCGGTTCTGACCACGGCGCGGCTGCGTCTCCGGCCCCCCCAGTCGCAGGACTTCGTGAGCTGGGCTGCGCTTCGGCGCGAGAGCGCCGCCTTCCTGACGCCCTGGGAGCCGGCCTGGGCGCGCGACCACCTCTCCGACCGCGCGTTCCGCGAGCGCGTCGCATGGGCCGCGCGTTCGGTGGCGGAGCAGCGGGCCTATCCCTTCTTCCTGATCGACGGCGAGGCGCCGGCGGAGGCGCCGCGGGTGCTCGGCGCGATCACCGTCGACAACATCCGCCGCGGCCCGGCGATGAGCGCCACGGTCGGCTACTGGATCGGCGGGCCGCACGCGCGGCGCGGGCTGATGAGCGAGGCGCTGGATGCGGTGCGCGCGTTCACGTTCGGCGATCTCGGCCTGAGCCGGCTCGAAGCCGCGTGCCTGCCCGAGAACGTCGCCTCGCGGCGCCTGCTGGCGCGCTGCGGCTTCGCCGAGGAAGGCGTCGCGCAGGGCTATCTCCAGATCGCGGGGCGCTGGCGCGACCATGTGCTCTTCGCCGCCCTGCGCGACGACCGACGGATCGGCGCCGACGCGCCGTCCGGAGACGCTACGGAGATATCGGCCGAGACCGCCGGCGGCTTGGGCCGTCTGCGCGCGGAAGGCCCTGTCGGCGGCCCTGCATGAGCCCCAGGCGCGGTCTCGCCCCGATCATCGAAGGGCGGTCTCGGCGCCCGGCCGCCGCGGGGCGCCTCAGCGGCCCTCGACGCGCCAGGCGGCGAGCAGCAGGCCCGCGGTGAGCAGCAGCATCGCCCAGCCGGGGGCCAGCGCCGTCAGCCGCACGTCGTCCACCGTATAGGCCTCGCGCCGCGGCAGGCCGAGCCAGCCCCGGCCCTCCGCGGCGCGGCCCTCGCGGACGCGGCGCATGTCGGGCAGCGCGAAGTCGCCCGCCGCGGCGAGGCGGATCATGCCGCCGCCGGTGGCTTCGGCGAGCGGCGCGAGCGGCTCGAAGCTGGAGACGGGGTTCTCGAACTCGCGCGGGGAGGGCGGCCCGACGGCGGCGACGGCGGTCATCGAGCCGTCGTCGAGCCGGAACAGCCCCTGCTCCGACACCTCGACCACGGCGCGCCAGAGACCGGGCGCGACGCTCTCGAAGCGCGCGGTCGTCTCGGCGCCCGAGGGCGCGGCGACGGTGAGGCCGCTGGGGCCGTCGCCGATGGAGCGGCGCTCTACGGTGAGCCGGGCGCCCTCAACGGCGGCGGTCAGCGCCTCCTCCTCCAGCTCCGGCTCCTTCATCAGCCAGTGGGCGAGGCGGCGCAGCAGCTCCGACTGCGGGCCGCCGCCCTCGTGGCCGCGGGTCCAGAGCCAGGCCTGATCGGAGGCCAGCACGGCGACGCGGCCCTCGCCGACGCGGTCGAGCACCAGCAGCGGCGAGCCCTGCGCCCCGGTCATCACGGTCTCGCCGCTGACGGGCTCGACCTCGACATGGCGATACCAGCGGCCCCAGGGGGCGTCCTCGGGGAGGTCGTCGCCAAGCGCCGAGGGGTCGATATGGGCGAGGCGGCGCGGCGCGTCCTCCAGCCCGGCGGTGACGGGATGGCGGCGGCCGCTCTCGGTCAGCGCCGGCAGATAAGGCTCCTCGAACACCTGCGCGGTGGGGCGGACCGGGATCACGTCCGCCAGCGGGGTGCGGTAGAGGCTCTCCACCCCGGCGAAGGCGTCGCCCTCGGCCAGCAGCACGGCGCCGCCCTCGCGGACATAGCGCGCGACGTTGGCGAGATACGGGGTCGGCAGCACGCCGCGGCGGCGGTAGCGGTCGAAGATGATGAGGTCGAACTCGTCGACCTTCTCCAGGAACAGCTCGCGGGTCGGGAAGGCGATCAGCGACAGCTCGAACACCGGCGTGCCGTCCTGCTTGCTCGGCGGCCGCAGGATGGTGAAATGCACCAGATCGACCGACGGGTCGGCCTTGAGCAGGTTGCGCCAGGTGCGCTCTCCGGGGTGCGGCTCGCCGGAGACGAGCAGCACGCGCAGCCGGTCCCGCACGCCGTTGACGGTGAAGACGGCGCGGTTGTTGCGGTCGGTCAGCTCGCCATCGCGCGGCGGCGCGTAGAGCTCGACGACATTGGCGCCGCCATGGTCGATGGCGATCTCGATGGGCGTGTCGGCGCCGACGCGGGCGGGCACGCTGCGCGGCGGGCCGCCGTCGATGGAGACGAGGATCTCGCGCGACTCGCCCTCCGGCGCGGTCCCGAGCGGCGCGATCCGCGCGATGGCGGTGACGGTCTCGCCGACGATGCCGTAGGCCGGCGCGGTGCGCAGGGCGAGCCGCAGGTCGGCCTCGCCTTCGCGGCCCGTCGCGAGCACATGGACCGGGCCGGGGAAGCTCTGCAGCGCGTCGAGGTCGTGGACCTGCCCGTCCGTGACCAGCACGGCGCCGCTGATGCGGTCGGGCGCGACGTCGGCGGCCGCGTCGGCGAGCGCGGCGAGAAGGCGCGTGCCCTCGTCGTCGGCCGCGCCGGTCTTCGGCGCGAGACGGATGGTGCGCACGTCGAGCGGCGCCTCGACCCCGCCGCGGGCGGCGAGCGCGGCGAGCGCCGCGTCGAGACCCTCGGCGGCGGCCTCGGTCTCGGCGGCGCGCGCGCCGATGGTCTGGCTCTCGGAGGCGTCGATCACGACGAAGGCGACGTCGGCCAGCGGCGTGCGGCTCTCGCGCACCAGCGACGGGTTCGCCAGCGCGAAGAGCAGCGCGGCGAAGGCGGCGGCCCGCAGCGCCCAGCCCGGCGAGCGCCGCCAGGCGGCGAGCGCGGCCATGGCGACGGCGAGGGCGACGCCCGCCGCGACCACCCAGAGCGGCGCCAGCGGGGCGAAGGTCAGCGCGGCGTTCATGTCAGGCTCCTGACGGGGACGTCATGTCCGAGGGCCGCCGCGCGGCGCGCGACGCCTCCGGGGCGATTGGCTCCCGACATGGCGGCTGCGGGCGCGGCGTCGTTCACTGGCCGAGCCGCTCCAGCAGCGCCGGCACGTGGACCTGATCGGACTTGTAGTTGCCGGTCAGGGCGTACATGGCGAGGTTGATGCCGAAGCGATAGGCCATCTCGCGCTGGCGCCAGCCGCCTGCGCCGGTCACCGGCGCCATGAAGGCGCCGCGGTCGTCCACCGCCCAGGCGCCGGCCCAGTCGACCGAGCCCACGACCACCGGCGAGACGCCGTCGTTGAGGTTGCGGAACGGCGCCCCCTCCTCGGCGACGGCCTCGGGGTCGGCTGCGGCCTCGACCCAGACGCGCCCGCCGG
>CAYGUQ010000304.1:0-5637 GCA_964352995.1 uncultured Rhodobacterales bacterium | reverse complement strand
GCTATCACGCTGGATTCGCGGCGTGAATCCCTCCGCCAGCCACCTTTGCGCAACATAGCCGGAGGGGTGACACCATCGAGACTATCAACACCTCCGGCGGACGGGGGCGCAGGCGGTTGCAGCCGCCCACGCCACGGCGATCCGGTGTCACGCCCCCCGCCGACCGCAGCACGCTTTCGGCCGCCCGCCGCCACCGGCGAACCGGCGGCAAAAACCTGGTGCCTTTAAAGATTGAACCGATGATGACCGCGGTCGCCTCCGCGCGACGCGTCGCCCCTTGGATCGTAAGCGATGCACGAAGCCCCTTCAGATGTCTGGTTGACGATCGTCTTCTCCGGCGTTCGGCCTGATTGCGTCGTAGAGGGTGCTCTTTCCAATTTTGAGGCGCACGGAGGCTTCCCGAACGGTGAGATCCTTGGCGATAAGGGCGTGGGCGCGGCGCACTCCGCCCCAGCTGATGTTACCTTGATCGGGCAGACACGATCATTTGGCGGCTTCCCAGTCCTCCGTCCGGAGCCCGTCAACCCTCCCGAACTCCCGCATGTTGTGCGTGACCAGCACGAGCTGGCGCACCAGCGCCTGGGCTGCGATCAGCGTGTCGAACGGCCCGATGCGCTGCCCCCGGGCGGCGAGCGTGGCGTCGAGCCGGCCTGCGACGCGTGCGTCCTCGCGGATGAAATCCAGCGGCGGCGCGACGGCCAGCAGGTTGTCGACGGCCATCAGGTTCTCCTCCACCCGCCGGCTGCGCCAGGCGCCGCGGAAGAGTTCTTCCGCGGCGAGCATCGATGTCGACAGCGCGCCTACGTGCTCGCGCATCCGCGTCGCTACCGGCGACTTGCTTCCCAGACGCAGCATCGAGATCAGAGCATTGGCGTCGAGCAGGTACGCCATCAACGGAAGCCGTCGTCGACGGCGCCATCGTCCCATTCCGGCTGATCCCGGTCGGGGAAACGATCGTCGGGGTGCGCGGCGAGATGCGCGTCGCGCTGCTGAAAGAACCGCTCCAAGGCGTCCGGCCGGACGGGCCGGAGGACCAGCGTGTCGCCGACGCGCTCGATGGTCATCTCCGCGGTGTCGACCCGGTAGGCCTTGGGCAGCCGCACGGCCTGCGACCGCCCGCTCATGAACACCTTCGCCGTGTCCGCCATGACGCCCTCCGATATATCTTCGTGGGATATATCATGTGCTCTGCCAGATCGGCAATGACAGCGCGCTGATTTCGGGGCGTGCCGCCACCGCGGGGTCAGGCGCCGACGCGGCGCACGAAGGCGTGGTCTGCCGCCGTGCGTAGGTGTCACTGTGCCGTTAGTCATGAGACAGAACGAGATCGTGGTAGCTTCAAGCGCGTTCTGCGCCCTCTTTTATGAGACTCGCACGATCAATCAGACGCTTTTGCAACTAGCCATCTCAAGATTAAGGGCACAGTCTCGTTAATAAATACACAGCATCACCGCAGATATTGCTGCAGCTTTTCTTGTTTAATCTCATTAATTACGGCAACATGAGAGGGGACTTCTTCCGATCCGGCATCGGTGCGCCGCCTTTTTTGGAAGGCTGGCGAAGCCTGGTGTTCGGCTTCGCTTCCGCTATTGCTCTGAGCCCGGATTCTCCAGCGCCAGGCGTCCCAGTCTTCAGGGCTCAGAGCACTCGGAGCGCCTCGGATCGTCGCGGCCTCAGGCGAAGATGAACACGCTATCGACAACTTCCGTAAGGCGCTCCCCGCCCTCGATCAGCATGGACAGGCTGTTCTCGAAGCTGTCGCTCTGCCAGATCGTCACCAGACGCCCATTCTGAAAGATGTCCAGCGCGTCGATCCCGGTGATCCCGGCGCCGGAAAGATCGATCAGGTCGGACCCCACGTTGAAGCGCGGCGCGCGGTCCCGCCCCCAGTCGAGATCGTTGTACACGATTACGTCGCGCCCCGGACCGAGGATGAAGACGTCGTCGCCCGCGCCGCCCTCGAAGGTGTCGTCGCCGTGGTTGCCGCGCATGCTGTCGTGGCCGGCGCCGCCGACGAGCCGCTCGTTCCCGCGAAAGCCGAACACGTTGTCGTCGCCGTCGCCGGCGTCCAGCACGTCGTCGCCGCGCCCGAGCTTCACGATGTCGTCGCCGGCGCCGGCCGTCACCGTGTCGTCGCCGTCGCCCGCGAGGATGAAATCGTCGCCGTCGCCGCCGTCGGCGGTGTCGTCGCCGAGCCCGGCGAGCAGCGTGTCGTCGCCGTCGCCGCCGGAAAGCGCGTCGTCGCCGTCGCCGCCCGACAGCACGTCCTCGTCCGCGTCGCCCGACAGGCTGTCGTCGCCCGCCCCGCCGTCGAGCGCGTCGTCGCCGAGGCCGCCGGTCAGCGTGTCGTCGCCGAGGCCGCCGGAAAGCGTGTCGCGCCCCGCGCCGCCAGCGAAGTCGTCGGGGCCATCGTCCCCCGCCAGCGCCAGCGCCTCGGGCGCGGTCAGCGTCACCGTCACCGTCCCTGTCGCCGGCGCGGGGCCGGCCGCGCGGCCATAGACCACCGCCGCCGTCGTGGGCACGCCGAACGGATCGTCAGGGTTGGGCACGCGGTCGATGATGACGATGTCGTCGAAGCCGTCGGCGTTCAGGTCGCCGACCGGGCGCGCCTGCGACGGCTGATATGTGAAGCCGGTCACCCCGATCAGCGCGACGCCGTTGGCGCCGTCGATATCCTGCAGCGACAGCGGCGGCGGATCGACGCCCGCCACGCCGAACACGACATAGGCCTCGAGCCGCTCGGTGAAATCGGACGTGTCGGGGTCGTAGCTTTGGTCGTAGGTCGAGATCAGCAGGTCCGCGAGCCCGTCGTTGTTGAAGTCGCCGGCCGGCGCGGCGTTCAGGCGCGCGTAGCCGTCGTCCAACCATGCGTTCGTGATCAGACGGCTGCCCGCGGCGAGCCGCTCCGCAAGCGTCACGCGGCCGGTCGCGGGCGACGCCCCCCCGTAGAGCACCGCAAGCTGCGGCGGCCCCGCTTGACTCGCGCAGCAGTCGGACAGTTCCAGCTCGGTGTAGACGAGCCCGAGATCGTCGCGCCCGTCGCCGTTGGCGTCGCCAAGGGCGACGACCTCGAATTCGTAGACGACTCCCGGACCGGCGGCGATGAGATATCCGTCATCCCCGGACAGCGCCTCGAGCGTCACCGTCGCGTCGAACCCGTCGGCGCGACCGTAGACCACCGCGACGACGAACTCCCCGTCCACATAGGCGGACAGCACCAGGTCGTCGACGCCGTCGCCGTTCATGTCGAGCCCCGTGGCGATGTCGCCTTGGTAGCCGGCGCCCTCGGAGACCAGCACCGGGATCGTGAAGCCGTTCGCGCCGTCTAGCGCGCCGGGCGTCGCGAGCGCCGCCGCGCCCGCCGGCCCGCCGAACACGACATGCAGCGCGGCGAGATCCGCCGTCCATTCGCCGAAGAAGTAGCCGTTCGACGTCACGCCGAGATCGTCGTAGCCGTCGCCGTTCAGGTCGCCGGCGGCGAAGACGCCGCCGCCGAGCCCGATCGGCGCGTCGGGTACGAGCACTGCAGTCTCCGGGCCGCCGGGCGCGTCGTCGATCGCCACCGTCCCGCTCCGTCCCGAAACGCCGAACAGCACCGCCGCAAGACCGGAATTGATCGACTGCGTGTATCCGAAACTGTCCACCGCCGGCGTCGCGTCGCCGCTATAGCGCGAGGCCAGCGCCAGTTCCGTCACGCCGTCGCCGTCAAGGTCGCCGACGGCGGCGAAGGCCGGTTCGTCGATATACTCCCCACCGCCGAACGACCCCGTCACATGGAGGCCGTCCTCCGGGCCCAGCCCGTAGAGGTCGACCGGGCCCTCGCGCAGCCCCTCGCGGCCGAACAGCACGGCGAGGTAGGGCGCTCCGAAGCCGCCGAAGCGGTCGCCGAGGATCAGGTCGTCGACGCCGTCGCCGTTCACGTCTCCCGTCCCGAGCGGCTCCGCAACTTCGAAGGAGTAGTTGGGGCCGGTGGACTGAAACGCGAACCCGCCTTCCGGCGTCAGCGCGGAGACGTCGATCGCGCCGCGGTTCGGCGCGCCCAGCACATAGCTGAAGGTCACGGTCGCGGTCTCGCCCGGCGCCAGACCGTCGAAGGCGTCGTCGGGCTCGAAGAGCAGCGCGCCGTCGGCTGCGATCGTCACCACGCCCCCGCCGGACAGGGTGGAGACCGCGCCGATGGAGAGGGCCACGCCCTCGGGCCCGGCGTCGTTGGCGCGCGGATCGATCCTGAACGGGCTGGTCGTGAAGCCTGCGGCGGCGTCGTCAACCGCCACGAACGCGTCCGTCATCACACGCTCCAATCCGACCGACTTGATGACCGTTCTTCAATTTCACGATGATGATGCTATGCAGCGTAGACACGCAACAAATATTATGATGCCCTAATCAATGAGATTCTGCAAGATTGCCGACCGTCGCTGCACTTCTTGCATCCTAATTCATGAGATTCCCATCGGCCTTGGCATTGCACGAATGAGCACAACTATGGATGGGCGCCGGAGTGTCACCCCCTTCATCTAAATGAAATCAAAAAGCTATGGCGCCAATCGGCGCTGGGACCCCTCGCCGATCCACACGCTGTCGACGCTTGTGTCGCCGCGGAGCGACCGATGGGCCAGTTCAGGGCCGTCGGCGGCCGGTCAGGCGAAGGGATTCACGATCCGGAGCCGGCCTTCCACCAGCAGGCCGTCCTGCATGTCCTCGCTCCACAGCGTCGCGCACCCGGCCAGCAGCGCGGCGGCGACGATCATCGCGTCGTAGACCGAAAGGCCGTAGCGCTCGGCCAGCGCCCGACCGACGTCATGGGTCTTCGGCGTCAGATCCTCGACCGCGCACAGCGCCCGGACGCCGGCGAGGAAGGCGCCAGTCTCCTCCCAACTCAGCCCCGCCTTCCTACGACAGTTCACCAGCGCTTCGTTGAGCACCTGGACGCTGATCAGCGGCCCCTGCCCCAGGATCGCCTCGGCGCGGTCCGCTTTCGGCCCATCGTCCAGCAGGTAGAGAACGACGTTGGTGTCGGCGAATTCAGCGCTCATGCGCGGCGTCGCGGCCCAACCGCGCAGTCACGGGCAGCCTGCCGCGGAACCGGCGCAGGTCGGCGAGAACCTCGTCGGCGCGCGCATGGCGGCGCAGCTTCACCGCGCCGTCATCTTTCACGAGCTCGATCCGGTCGCCTTCCTTCAGGCCCAGCTCCCGGACAAGAGCCGACGGCAGGCGCACCGCAAGAGAGTTTCCCCATTTCGCAACCTGCATCGCAGCCTCCAAGACCATCCTTGAAGGGATATACATCAAAGAATGGATATCAGCAAGGCTGCGGCTCGGCGAGGGGTTCCGGCGCCCAGCGGCATCCCACGCAGTCGAGAGCACTGCTGTAGAGAGAGGTGTCGTCAGCGCTTTCTCACACGCCAGAGTTTCCCAGCGATCCTGACCCGCTGTCTCGTCAGTCGGCCCAGAGCGCACCCAGCGCGAAGCCCACCGCGTCGAACGGCGCGACGCGCACCTCGGCGTCGTCATGCAACGCGGCGATCAGCACCCATGCGCCGTCCTTCAGCAAGAACGCCTCGAGCGTCCGCGCCGTCGGATCGACGAACCAGAGCCATGCGACGCCCTGCTCGCGATAGACGTCGCGCTTCTCGG
>CAYGUQ010000303.1:0-5658 GCA_964352995.1 uncultured Rhodobacterales bacterium | reverse complement strand
GGGCCGTCGCGATGGCGTAAGAGGCGCCTGCGAGACGGCAGTACGGGACGCGCGCCATGAAATTCACGCTGGGCTGGCTCAAGGAGCATCTGGAGACCGACGCCTCGCTCGGCGAGATCACCGACGCGCTGACGGATCTCGGCCTCGAGCTCGAGGGCGTCGAGGACCCCGCCGCGGCGCTCGGCGCCTTCACCATTGCGCGCGTGATCGAGGCGAAGCCGCATCCCAACGCCGACAAGCTGCGCCTCTGCCGCGTCGAGACCTACCCCGACGGCCCCGGCGGGCGCATGGAGGAGGTGCAGGTGGTATGCGGCGCGCCCAACGCGCGCACCGGGCTCGTAGGCGTCTTCGCGCGGGCCGGCCTGCACATTCCCGGCACCGGCGTCGACCTGAAGCCCGGCGTGATCCGCGGCGAGGCCTCCAACGGGATGCTGTGCAGCGAACGCGAGCTGATGCTCTCCGACGACCATGACGGGATCATCGACCTGCCGGCCGACGCGCCGCTCGGGGCGCGCTACATCGACTATGTCGGAGCGAACGACCCCGTCATCGAGATCGCCGTGACGCCGAACCGGCCCGACGCGCTGGGCGTGTCGGGCGTGGCGCGCGATCTCGCGGCGCGCGGCGTCGGCAGGCTCGCGACGCCCGCGACGGCCCCCGTTCCCGGCGCCTGGCCGTGCCCCGTGACTGTGACGCTGGCCGACGAGGTCTCCGCCGACGCCTGCCCGCTGTTTCTCGCGCGCATGGTGCGCGGCGTGCGCAACGGCCCGTCGCCGGCATGGCTGCAGAAGAAGCTGCGCGCGATCGGGCTCAGGCCGATCTCGGCGCTGGTGGACGTCACCAACCTGCTGACCTTCGACCGCGCCCGCCCGCTGCACGTCTTCGACGCCGGCAAGCTGAAGGGCGGGCTCACGGTCCGGCTCGGCCGGGCGGGCGAGACGCTGGCGGCGCTCGACGGCAAGACCTACGCGCTCGAGGGCGCCACGATCATCGCCGACGACAGCGGCCCGGTCAGCATCGGCGGCGTGATGGGCGGCGAGGACGCCGGCTGCGACGAAGCCACGACCGACGTGCTGATCGAGGCTGCGTGGTTCGACCCGGTGCTCACGGCGGCGACCGGGCGCAGGCTCAAGATATCCTCGGACGCGCGCTACCGCTTCGAGCGCGGCGTCGACCCGCAGAACGCGCGGGACGGGATCGAGCGGGCGACGGCGCTGATCCTGGAGATGTGCGGCGGCGAGGCCTCGGAGATCGTCACGGCGGGCTCGCCGCCCGACCACGCGCGCCGCTACGCCCTGCGGGCCGACCGCGTGCGCCGCCTCGTCGGCATGGAGGTGACGCCCGAGCGGCAGGCGGAGACGCTGCGCGCGCTCGGCTTCGAGGTCGAGCCGACCGCCGAGGGGCTTGTCGCGGCGCCGCCGAGCTGGCGACCCGACGTGCGCGGCGAGGCGGACCTCGTGGAGGAGATCGCGCGCGTCGCCTCGCTGACGGCGCTCAAGGCCGCGCCGCTGCCGCGCGGCGAGGGCGCGCCGCGCCTCAGCCATCCGCTGCGGCGGGTGAGGGCGGTGCGCCGGCGGCTCGCAGCCTGCGGCCTTTCGGAATGCGTCGGCTACGCGTTCGTCGCGCAGGGTGAGGCGGCGCTCTTCGGCGGCGGCGGCCCCGAGATGGCGCTCGACAATCCGATCAGCTCGGCGATGTCGCACATGCGGCCGTCGCCGCTGCCCGGCCTGCTGGCGTCTGCGTCGCGCAACCAGGCGCGCGGCGCCGACGCGGTGGCGCTGTTCGAGACCGGCCCCGCCTTCTCCGGCCCCGAGCCGGGCGAGCAGGAGACGGTCGCGGCGGGTCTGCGCGCCGGCTTCGCCGCGCCGCGGGGCTGGACCGGAGAGCGCCGCAAGGTCGATCTGTGGGACGCCCGGGCCGACGCCGAGGCGGCGCTGGCCGCCTGCGGCGTTGCGGTGGACCGGCTCCAGATCGCGCGCGAGGCGCCGGGCTGGCTCCATCCCGGCCGCTCGGGCGCGCTGAAGCAGGGTAGGGAGATCCTCGCCGTGTTCGGCGAGCTGCACCCCCGCGTCGCGGAAGCCATGGAGGTCTCCGGCGCGGTCGTCGCCTTCGAGGCCTATCTCGACCGAACGCCCGCGCCGCGCGCGCGCCTCGCCACGCGGCCGGCGCTCGACGCGTCCGACCTCCAGATGGTCGACCGCGACTTCGCCTTCGTGGTCGCGGCGGACGTGGAGGCGGCGAGCCTGCTGCGCGCCGCGCGCGGCGCCGACAAGAAGCTGATCGCCGACGCGCAGGTCTTCGACGTGTTCGCCGGCGCAGCCGCCGAGGCGCAGTTCGGCGCCGGGCGGAAGTCCGTCGCGATCACCGTCAGGTTGCAGCCGCGGGAGCGCACCATGACCGACGCCGAGATCGAGGCGATCTCTGCGCGGATTGTCGCAGCCGTCGAGAAGACGACGGGCGGCGTCATGCGCAGCTAAAAATAAGGCAGTGTTTGCTTGATGCAGCCGCTATTGCCTAACTCTTCCCGCGGTTGAATAAATTTCGCCAATTTTTACACATTTTGAGGCGGATGCGGGTAATGTTCCGGGAGATCGGGCTCCGAGGGGCGAAGCCATGTTTCAACTGGCGGTCGAGAAAGAGATACGCGAAGTGGCCGCGGATTGGGGTTTCGACCCCGCCGCGCTGCTCGCCGTCGCCGAAGTCGAGAGCGGCGGCGCCGCGCTGCTTGAGGTCGACGGCCGCCAAGCGCCGCCGATCCGCTATGAATTCCATGTCTTCCATCGTCAGTTGAAGCCTGCGCTCCGCCCCGTCGCGGTCGCGAGCGGCCTCGCCTCGCCGCGCTGGGGGCAGTTCTCGAACCCGCGCAGTCAGCAGGCGCGGTACGCGCTGCTCGACCGGGCGAAGAGCATCGACCCAGAGGCGGCCTACGCCGCGTGCTCGTGGGGCGTCGGGCAGGTTCTGGGCGAGAACGCGCGCTGGCTGGATTACGAGAGCGCCGAGGCGCTGGCCGCGGAATGCTTCAGCGGCGTGAAGGGGCAGACCGCGCTGATGCTGCGCTTCATCCAGCGCCGCGGGCTTTCGTCCGCGCTTAGGGCGCGCGACTGGACGGCGTTCGCCCGCGGCTACAACGGTCCGCTGCACGACCGCAACGACTACGCCGGCCGGATGGCGCGCGCCTATGCGCGGTGGGCGTCTCGCGAAACTGCGCCGGCCGCCGGGGGCGCAGCGTCGCCGCCGAGCCGCGCCCTGCTGCGGCTCGGAGCCGTAGGACCCCAGGTCGAGGCGCTGCAGCACGCGCTGCGCCGGCTGGGGTTCGACGTCAAGGTCGACGGCGTCTACGGCCCGCGCACCGAGGCGGCGATCCGACGCGCGCAGGAGGCCGCAGGGCTGGCGCGCGACGGGGTGGCGGGGCCCGACACCTGGGCGTCGCGCGATCCCGCAGGCGCGGGGTCGGGGGGCGACGTCAGCGTCGGCGGCTGACGCAGGGCGGCCACGAACCGCTTTGATCGCAGGCGATACCGGGTATCATCGCGGCGATAAGCGCCGCGTGGAGCACCGCCATGGCATTCGCTGAGATTCTCGGTTCCCTGCTGCAGGGCGGAGGGGCGGGCCCCGCGCAGGGCCGCATCCGATCGGGCGGCGCGCAGGCCGGCGCGGGCGTCGAGGACATCCTCGGCGCGCTGCTCGGCGGGGCGGGCGGCGGCGGTCAGGGCGGCCTCGGCGACCTGCTCTCTCAGATGACGGGCGGCGGCGCTCCGGCGGGCCGGGGACATCCCGGCGGCGCCATCGACGCGATGGGAAATCTTGGCCGGGCGTCGCCCGGGGCGCAGCGACAGGCGTCGCCGCGGCGCGGCGCCGTGGAGGAGCGGCCACAGGGCGGCGGGTTCGGCGATCTTCTGGGCCAGCTCGCCGGGGCCGGCGGCGCGGGGGGCGGCCTCGGCGACCTGCTCGGGCAACTCGCCGGCGGCGGCGCGCGCGCCGCGGCGCCCCCTGGAGGAGCCACGGCAGACGGCGGCCTCGCGGACGTTCTGGGCTCGCTTCTCGGAGGCGGCGGCGGCGCTGGACGCGGCGGCGCGGGCGGCTCGGCGCTGCTGATGCTGGCGGGCATGGCGCTCAGCGCCCTGCGCGAAGGCGGCGGTGCGGGGGCGGCGCCGGCCCGTCTCGCGCCCGAGGACGCCGCCGTCGTGATCGACGCGGACGCCGCCCGGCTGGTCCTCAGGGCCATGGCCTCGGCGGCGAAGGCCGACGGCAGGCTCGACGCCGAGGAGGTTCGCCGGCTCACCGCCGAGGTCGGCAAGGACGGCGCGACGCAGGAGGAGGTCGACTTCGTCACCGCCGAACTGGCGCGGCCGGTGGACGTCGCCGGGCTCGCGGCGGAGGCGCGGACGCCGGTCCAGGCGGCCCAGGTCTACGCCGCCTCCATCGCCGCCGTGGAGATCGACAGCGACGCCGAGCGCGCCTATCTGCGCGACCTCGCCGCGGCCCTTCGCCTCGACCGCGGCGCGGTGGCGCGCCTTCACGCGATGACCGGCGCGCCGCCGGTCTAGTCGGCGGCGCCGCGGGTCGCGGCTCAGACCAGCGCGAAGACCCGGCTCATGCCGCCGGTCGCCCCGGCGACCTTGGGCGCGCCGACGATGATCGTCGCGCCCGCCTCCGGCAGCGCGCCGAGGCTCGCGACGTTCTCGAGCCCCCAGCGCCCAGAGGGCAGCCAGCGGTAATGCGTGTCGAAGGTGCTCGACGAGCCGACGTCAAGCGAGAGCGTGTCGACCGCCATGCCCACCGCGCCGCGCTCCATCAGCATCGCCGCCGCCTCCGGGTGAAAGCCGGGGAAGCGCATCACGCCGTCCTCGCCGGCGTTGCGATAGGTCCCGTCCGCGAGCCGCGCCTCCCAGCCCGAATGCATCGCGGCGCAGGCGCCGGCGGGAACCGGGCCGTTGCGCCCCTCCCACGCCGCGATGTCGTCGGGCGTCACGCTGGTCTCTGGATCGTCGGCGGCGCGGGCGGCGATGTCGAACTTCGCCAGCGGGCACATGAGCTGCTCGACCGGTATCTGGTCGGCCGTCAGCCCGTCCGCGGAGAAGTGGATCGGCGCGTCGAGATGCGTGGCGAAGTGCTCGACCACGGTCCAGCGGTTCATGTTGAAGCCGCTCTCGGCGAAGCTGGCGACCTTCTCGATCACGATGCCCCAGTCGGGCGAATAGCCCGGAAAGCCGGGCGCTGCGGTGTGGGTGAGGTCGATCAGCCGGCCGCCGCCCTGCGCCTTCGCCGGCCGCACGGCGATGGTCGCGGCGGCCGTCGCGGCGGCGCCGACGGCGAAGAAGCCGCGGCGGCTTAGGCGGGCGTGGACGGCTTCATGGGTTCCGGGCGCGCACATCGGGGTTCTCCTTCGACTTGGTGCCGCCGGAGCCTAGCGCCGTCGGGCGGCGCCGTCATCGCCCCTGCGCTTCACGGCGCGCGTCGGGTGCGCTAGTCGGAAAGCGGGAACCTGGGCGGGGGAGGGCGCGATGCGGGCGATGCGGGCGGCGGAAAAGGGCGCGGCGCTGCGCCTCGACGAAGTCGCGACGCCGCAACCGGGGCCGGGCGAGGCGCTGATCCGGGTGCGGGCCTGCGGGCTTAACTTCGCCGACACGCTGATGGTGAAGGGAACCTATCAGGAGA
>CAYGUQ010000302.1:0-5745 GCA_964352995.1 uncultured Rhodobacterales bacterium | reverse complement strand
CCGCCGGCGCCGGCGGTTGGCCCGCGATCGCGTCGAGCGCCCGGTCGGGCTCGCCCAGCACCGGCACGCAGGCGATCAGCCCGGCGGTGTAGGGGTGGGCGGGCGCGGCCAGCACCTCGGCGGTCGGCCCGCTCTCCACGATGCGCCCGGCGTACATCACCGCCACCCGGTCGCAGAGCGCGGAGACGACGCCGAAGTCGTGGGTGATGAACAGCACCGCCGTCCCCCGCGCCTCCGCCAGCCCGCGCATCAGCTCCAGCACCTGCGCCTGCACGGTGACGTCGAGCGCCGTCGTCGGCTCGTCCGCGACGAGCAGCGCGGGGTCGTTTGCGAGCGCCATGGCGATGCAGACGCGCTGGCGCATGCCGCCGGAGAGCTCGTGCGGATAGGCGCCGAGCCGGCGCCGCGCGGCGGGGATGCGCACCAGCTCCAGCAGCTCGGCGGCCTTCTCGCGGGCGGCGGCGCGGCTCAGGGGCGCGTGCGCGCGCAACGCCTCGGCGACCTGCGCGCCGATGGTGAAGAGCGGGTGCAGCGTCGTCAGCGGGTCCTGGAAGACATAGGCGACGCGGTCGCCGCGCAAGCGCCGCAGGCGCTCGGGCGCGGCGGCGAGCAGGTCCTCGCCGGCGAACTCCACCCGGCCGGCGGAGATCGCGCCAGGCGGCGAGGGCACCAGCCGCGTCAGCGACAGCGCCGCGACCGACTTGCCCGAACCCGACTCCCCCACCAGCGCCAGCCGCTCGCCCGGCGCCACGGCGAAGTCGACGCCGTCAAGCGCGCGGACGCGCCGGGCGCCGGAGGCGAACTCGGCGACCAGTCCGGAGACCGCGAGGCCCTCCCCCTTCGCCGGCGCGCCGGCCTCCGCCCGCCGCACGGCCGTCGCCGCCCCCGGCGCGGCCAGCGCGCCGGCCTTCAGCCGCGGGTCGAGCGCGTCGCGCACGCCGTCGCCCAGCAGGTTGATGCTCATCACCAGCGCGAAGATCACGAGGCCGGGGATCACCGAGACATGCGGCGCCGTGAACAGCAGCCCCCGCCCCTCGCCCAGCATCGCGCCGAGATCGGCCTGCGGCGGCTGCGCCCCGAGGCCGAGAAAGCTGAGGCCCGCCGTCTCCAGGATCATCCAGCCGACCGTGGTGGACATCGTGACGACGATCACCGGCGCCACGTTCGGCGCGACCTCGCGAAACAGGATCGTCGCGTGCGAAGCGCCGGAGAGCCGCGCGGCGTCGACGAACTCGCGCCGCGTCAGGCCCAGCGTCACGCCGCGGATGGTGCGCGCGAAGAACGGCACGTTGACCACCGCGATGGCGTAGAGCGCGTTCATCAGCCCCGGGCCGAGAACCGCGACGATGCCGAGCGCGAGCAGGATGTAGGGAAACGCCATCACCACGTCGACGGACCGCATCAGCGCGCCGTCCACCCGGCCGCCGGCGTAGCCCGCCACCAGCCCGATCAGCGAGCCCGCCGCCGCCGCGATGGCCGTCGCCGACAGCCCCACCGCGATGGAGACGCGCGCCCCCCAGACCAGCCGCGAGAGGATGTCGCGCCCCAGATGGTCGGTCCCGAGCGGATGCCCCGGCGCGCCCGGCCGCAGCAGCCGCTCGGCCGGCGCGGTGGCGTCAGGGTCGGGCAGCGGCAGCAGCGGCGCGGCGAGCGCGACCAGCGCGACGGCGGCGAAGAGCGCGAGCCCGACCGCCGCGAGCCGGTTGCGCGCAAGCTGCGCCAGCGCGGCGCCAAAACCGTTCATCGCAGCCTCGGGTCGACCAGCGTCTGCGCGACGTCGGCCAGCAGGTTGAAGAGCACGTAGAACGCCGCGACCACCAGCACGCCGCCCTGCACCAGCAGCAGGTCGCGCCGCGCGATGGCGTCGACCAGCATGCGCCCCACGCCCGGCCACTGGAACACAGTCTCGACGTAGACCGCCCCGCCCAGCACGAAGCCCGCCTGCACGCCGATCAGCGGTATCACCGAGACCAGCGCCGCCTTGAATGCGTGGACGCAGATCACCCGCCGCTCGCTCACGCCCTTGGCGCGGGCGGTGCGGATGTAGTCCTGCCGAAGCACCTCCAGCATCGCCGCCCGCGTCAGCCGCGCGATGACGCCCGCGGCCACCACCGCCAGCGTGAAGGCCGGCATGGCGAGATGCGCCAGCAGGTCGGGCAGGTCGCCGCCGCCGTAGATCGCGAACATTCCCGACGCCGGCAGCCAGCGCAACTGCACCGCGAACAGCATGATGAGCAGCAGGCCGAGCCAGAAGGACGGCGTCGAGATCCCGACCAGCACCAGCAGCGTCAGCGCCTTGTCGGTCCAGCCGAACTGCCGCACGGCGGAGACGATGCCGACCATCAGGCCCAGCGCCGAGGCGAGAACCAGCGCGGCCCCGGCCAGCACGAGCGTCGCGCCGAAGCGCTCGAACACCTCGTCGGCGACCGGGCGGTTGAGCGCGAAGCTGCGCCCCATGTCGCCCTGCAGCAGGTTGCCCGCCCAGGTGAAGTACTGGGCGACGAGCGGCTGATCGAGCCCAAGCTGCCGGTTCAGCCGCTCCACGTTCTCCGGCGTCGCGTAGGCCCCGAGGATCGCCGTTGCAGGGTCGCCGGGGATCATCGCCATCATGGCGAAGACGATCGCCGACAGCCCGACGAGGATCGGGACCGCGAGCGCAAGCCGCCGCAGGACGTAGGCGCCCATCGGACGCGCCCTTCCCGGCGCCTCAGTTCTTCGCCGCGTCGCCCAGCAGCAGGAAGAAGGAGGGCTGGAGCGCGAAGCCTTCGACGCGGGCGCTCGTCACGGCATTCTGCTTCCAGTTGGCGATGAAGGCCCAGGGGGCGTCCTCCTGCACGATCACCTGCATCTCGCGGTAGAGGCGCGCGCGCTCGTCCTGATCGGTGGCGCGGCGGGCGGCCTCCAGAAGCGCGTCGACCTCCGGATTGGAGTAGTAGCCGGAGTTGAAGCCGCCGTTGTCGGGCGAGGCCTCCGTGCGCAGGGCGAGATAGGGCAGCGTGTCGGGGTCGTTGGTCATCCACGCCATTTCGGCCATGTCGGCCTTGCCTTCGAGGCCGGGGTTCACGCGGCCGAGGAAGGTGTTCCACTCGTAGGTCTCGATCGTCACGTCGAGGCCGACGCGCGCGAGATCGGCCTGGATCGCGGCGCCCATCGCCACGGGGTCGAGCATGCCCGAGCCGCCTTCGGTGACGTAGAAGGTCAGCGCCGCGCCCTCATGGCCGGCCTCGGCGAGCAGCGCGCGGGCCTTGTCGGGGTCGAAGGGATAGGGTTCGAGCGCCTCGTTGTAGGCCCAGGCGAAGGCCGGCGGCGTCGGGCCGGCGGCGACCTCCGCCGTGCCAGACAGGACGTTCTCCACCAGCGTCGTCTTGTCGATGGCGTAGTTGACCGCCTGTCGCACACGGCGGTCGGCCATCGGGCCCTCGCGGGTGTTGAGGATCAGGAACCACAGATGCGGGCCGGCCTGCTCATGGACGTCGAACTGCGGGTCGTCCCGGAACATCGCGAGGTTGTCCGGCGGCACCTCGACCATGACGTCGACGCCGCCCGACAGCATCTCCGCGACGCGGGTGTTGGCGTCGGTGATCGGGCGGAACACGACCGCCTGCAGCGCAGGCGCGCCGTCCCGGTGGTCGGGGTTCGCCTCGACGACCACGCGGTTGTTCGAGACCCACTCCACGAAGCGGAACGGCCCGGTGCCCGCCGGGTTGCGCCCGAAATCCTTCCCGTGCGCCCGCACCGCCGCCGGCGATACGATCAGCCCGGTCGGATAGGCGAGGTTGGAGAGGAACGGCGCGTAGGGCGCCTCCAGCGTGAAGCGGACGGTCAGCGGGTCGACGGCCTCAACGCTCTGCACCGACGAGAAGAAGAAGCTCAGCGGAAAGGGGCCGGTGTCGTGGAAGGGATGCTCCTCGTCCAGCATCCGCTCGAAGTTGAACGTCACCGCCTCGGCGTCGAGCGGCGCGCCGTCATGAAACGAAACGCCGCCGCGCAGGGAGAACTCGTAGACCAGCCCGTCAGCGGAGACGTTCCAGCTCTCGGCCAGCGCCGGCTCGACCTCCAGCGTGCCCGGCGCGTAGCGCACCAGCCCCTCGTAGATGTTCATCAGGATGCGGAAATCGTTCACGGCCGTGACGGCGTGCGGATCGAGCGACTGCGGCTCCGCGATCTGGGCGACCACCAGAACCCCCGGCGGGGTCTGCGCGGGGGCGGGCGCCGCGGCGGAGAGAGCGGCGGCGAAAGCGGCGCCGCAGAGGGCGCGGGCGGATCGGCGACAGGTCATGGCGACCTCCCTGTGACGGCGCGCGCCGGCGGGCCGACGCGGGGGATGCGCCATCCCACCATGTCGACGGCGCGCGATGCAACAATTTATCATGATAATTTACACGCCGGACGGGAGAGGACCGATGACCTGCGATCTCGACGCGCTCCGAATCGACGCGACCCGCCTGCGCGCCGATCTCGACGCGATCAACGCCATCGGCCGCGTCGAGGGCCTGCCCGGCGTGAACCGGCCGAGCTTCTCGGGCGCCGACATGGCCGCCCGGCGCTGGCTGGCGGCCCGCATGGAGGAGGCCGGGCTCGCCGCGCGGATCGACGCCGTGGGCAACGTGATCGGCCGGTGGGAGGTCGGCGCCGGCGGAGCGGTGGCGGCGGGCTCGCATCTCGACACCGTGCCGATGGGCGGCCCCCTCGACGGCGCGCTAGGCGTCTGCGCGGCGCTGGAGGGCGCGCGCGCGATGCGCGAGGCCGGGCTCGCGCCGCGACGGCCCGTGGAGGTTCTGTGCTTCGCCGACGAGGAGGGCCGCTTCGGCGGGATGCTGGGCTCAGAGGCGATGTGCGGCGCGCTGACGGGGCCGCGCGTCGCCGCCATGGTCGACGAGCGCGGCGTCCCGCTGACAGAGGCGATGCGCGCGCAGGGCCTCGACCCGGACCGCTGGGCGGAGGCGGCGCGCGGGGCGGACGAGATCGCGGTCTTCCTTGAGCTGCATATCGAGCAGGGGCCGGTGCTGGAGCGCGCCGGCGAGACTGTCGGCGTCGTCGAGGGCGTCTCGGGCGTCTTTCACTGGGTCGTCACGCTGACCGGCGAGGCCAACCATTCCGGCACGACGCCGATGGACGCGCGGCGCGACGCGTTCCGCGGGCTGGCCGATTTCGGCGCCGGGATCGACGCGATCCTGGCGCGCGCCGGCGGCCCGGAGACGCGCCTCACGGTCGGCAAGGCGTCGCTCACGCCCGACTTTCCGCACAGCGTCGCCGGCCGGGCGACCTTCACGGTCATCGGCCGCGACCCCGACGAGGCGACGATGCGGCGGCTCGCGGGCGAATGCCGGGCCGCAGCGATGCGCGCGGCCGCGGCGCATGGGCTGGCGCTCGACATCGCCGAGCGAAGCTGGCTCGCGCCGACGCGGCTCGACGCGGCGACGGCGGACGGCCTCGCGCGCGACGCCGCCGCGCTGGGGCTGCGCTGGCGGCGCATGACCTCCGGCGCCGGGCACGACGCGCAGACCATGGCGCGGCGTTTCCGCAGCGGATTGGTCTTCGTCCCCTCCATCGGCGGGGTCAGCCACGCGCCCGAGGAGGACACCGCCTGGCCGGACTGCGCGGCCGGCGCGGCGGCGCTGGCCCGCGCCATGGCGCGCTGCGCCTGCCTCGACGGCGGCTGACGCGCGGCGGACGCGGCTACCCCGCCTCCGCCCGGCCTGATCCTGATCAAGGCGGAAGGGTCGGGAACGGCGCAGAAGGACG
>CAYGUQ010000301.1:0-5750 GCA_964352995.1 uncultured Rhodobacterales bacterium | reverse complement strand
CTTCCCGGCGGCGCTAGACGCGCCGTCGCCGGACGGCGGCGGCGACGCCGGCGCGACCGCGGAGGCTCCGGGCCGACGCCGCGCGCCCCCCACCGGCGGCGGCTTCGCCGCGCCGGGCGGCCTCTACTAGCCGAGCCGCGCGGCGCCCGGCTCCCCCGGCGCGGCGGTTGTCGCGCCGGGGGAGCCGCGCCAGACGCCGACGCCTTTACCGACGGCGCGCCCGCCGGTACCTAGACGGGCCTTGAACGGCCCGACGCCGCGACTGGCGGCGCAGGAGAAGACGGAAGGATCACGCCCAGTGCGCGCGGAGACCGAGACCAACATCGCCGCCATCGAGAAGTCGCTGGAGCTGCTGCGCCAACGCATCGGCTGGGAGACGGCCGAGCATCGGCTGGAGGAGTTCAACGCCCGCGTCGAGGACCCAACGCTCTGGGACGACCCGGCGAACGCGCAGAAGCTCATGCGCGAGCGCCAGACGCTCTCCGACGCGGTGGACGGCTACAAGGCGCTCGCCCGCGAATTGGCCGACACGGTCGAGCTGATCGAACTCGGCGAGGCCGAGGGCGACGCGGAGATCGTCGCGGAGGCCGAGGCGGGCGTCAGGGCCCTGCGCGAGCGCGCCGCGCAGCGCGAGATCGAGGCGCTGCTGTCGGGCGAGATGGACGCGGCCGACACGTTCCTGGAGATCAACTCCGGCGCCGGCGGCACCGAAAGCTGCGACTGGGCGCAGATGCTGGCGCGCATGTACATCCGCTGGGCCGAGGCGCACGGCTACAAGGTCGAGCTGCAATCGGAGACCGCGGGCGAGGAAGCCGGCATCAAGTCGGCCACCTACCAGATCAAGGGGCTGAACGCCTATGGCTGGCTCAAGAGCGAGTCGGGCGTCCACCGGCTGGTGCGCATCTCGCCCTTCGACAGCCAGGCGCGGCGGCACACGTCGTTCAGCTCGGTCTGGGTCTATCCCGTCGTGGACGACAGCATCGAGATCGACATCAACCCGTCCGACCTGCGCATCGACACGTTCCGCTCGTCCGGCGCCGGCGGCCAGCACGTCAACACGACCGACTCCGCGGTGCGGATCACCCATCTGCCCACCGGCATCGTGGTGACGAGTTCGGAGAAGTCGCAGCACCAGAACCGCGCCAACTGCATGGCGGCGCTGAAGGCCCGGCTCTACGACATCGAGATGAAGAAGCGCACCCAGTCGATCCAGGACGCGCACGACGCCAAGGCGGACGCCGGCTGGGGCAACCAGATCCGCTCCTACGTGCTGCAGCCCTACCAGATGGTGAAGGATCTGCGGACGGGCGTCGAGACGTCGGACAGCGGCGGCGTGCTCGACGGCGACCTCGACCCGTTCATGGCCGCGGCGCTGGCGCTGGAGGTCTCCGGCAAGAGCCGCGCCGAGGCGCTGGCCGAAGACTGAGCCCCCTGCGCGCCGGCCGGTGCGGAGAACCGGCGGCGGCGATCCTCCGCGCCTTGCGCGATCAGGCGCCGGCGTCGCTCTTGTCGGCCTTGGCGGGGGCGGCGGCGCTCTGGGGCGCAGACCGGGCGGGCGCCGGCGTCGGCGAGGGCTTGCCGTCGCCAAGCGGGTCGTCCCGTCGCTGGACCGAACCCTCGAAATGGGCGCCGCTCTCGATGGCGATGGTCTTGTGGATGATGTCGCCCTCGACCTTCGCCGTCGAGGTCAGCCGCACCTTCACGCCCCGCACCCGGCCCCGGATCAGGCCGTGGATGACGATGTCGTCGGCCATGATCTCGCCCGAGATCGTGGCGCCCTCGCCCACGGTCAGGAGATGGGCGCGGATGTCGCCCTCGATGATGCCGTCCACCTGCATGTCGCCGGTCGTCGTGATGTTGCCGACGACGGTCAGGTCGCTGGAGATCGACGACGGCGCCGGCTTCGGCTTGGCGGCGGCGGCCGGCGGCGCGTAGCTCTGCGGCGCGGGCTCGGCGCGCTCCTGCGGCTTCGAGGCGGCGGGCTCGATGGGCTCGGTGATCTTGGGCTTAGAGAACATGTCTGGCGGCCTTGATGAACGTCATGGGATCGACGGGGCGCCCGTCGACGTGGATCTCGTAGTGCAGGTGGCTGCCCGTGCTGCGCCCGGTGCTGCCCATGTCGCCGATGCGCTCTCCGCGGACGACGCGTTGGCCCGCCTTCACGCGATGCCGGCTGAGATGAGCATAGACCGTCTCGACGCCGAAATCATGGCGGATCTCGATCATGCGGCCATAGCCGCGGCGCACGCCGGCGAAGGTCACGACGCCGTCGGCCGGGCTCAGGATCGGCGTGCCGACCGGCCCCGCCATGTCGAGCCCGTCATGGCGCGCGTAGCGGCCGTTGAGCGGGTCGCGACGACCGCCGAAGCCGCTCGTGAAGCGCGGCCCGCGCACGGGCGTCGCGAAGGGCATGCGCTGGGCCGCGGCCCGGAGCAGGCGCACGCGGGAGAGGTCCTCGACCAGCGCGGCGGCGCGCATGTCGATGTCGAGCGCGGCGCCCCGGTCGCCGGAGGGCTCCGGGCGCGGGGTCGGCGCTGCGACGCCGGCGCCCGCCGTTGGCGCGGCCGGCGCCGGCGGCGCGGCGTAGCGCGCAGGATCGTCCGGCACGAAGGGGCCGCCGGACGCGCCCACGGCAGCGTCGGCGCCAGGCGCGTCGAGCGCCGCGCTCTCGCTGCGCAGCTCGCGCAGGATGTCGCCGACGTCGACGCCCGCCTTCTCAAGCATGGTTTCAAGCGGCGCGATGCTGAGTTCGGCCGCGCGCTCCAGCTCGCCGAGCAGCGCCGCCTGACGCACGCGCGCCTCCTGCTGACCGGCCTCCATCGCCGCCAGCGCCTCGGCCAGCGCGCCGGCCTGCGCCGTCGCGTCGTCGCGCTGGACGGCGGCGCCTTCGAGGGCGCCGGCGATCCGCGCCAGCGTGTCGGCGAGATCGGCGCGGTCGTCCTCGACGCGCGAGAGGCGGGCCTGCGTCGCCGCGGCGAGGCGCTCGGCCTCGGCGCGCGCCGCGTCGGCGTCGGCGAGCGCGCCTTCGGCCGTCTCCGCCCGCGCCGCCAGCATGGCGGCCTGCGCGAAGGCGTCGTGCCGTCGCGCCAGCGCATGGGCCATCCGGTCAAGCCGCGCCTCGGCCTCCGCAAGCGCCGCGGCGTCGGCGGCGGCGGCGCTCTCAAGCTCCGCGATGCGCCGCTCGTAGACCTGCGCCACGGCGTCGGTCCCCGGAGCCGCCTGCGACAGCCCGATGGCGCCGAGGCCCTGCGTCGCCAGACCCTGCGCCGCCAGCAGCCCCGTCGCCGCCGCGAGCCAGACCATGAGCAGCAGCCCCGCTGCGAGCGTCGCCGCCTGGGCCCCCGGCCCGAGATGCACGCAGTGGCCGGCCTCGCCCGACCGGATCACGATGGTCTTCTCGGCGAACAGGCGCTGCGTCGCGGCGGGTTGGCGGGGCTGCTTCAAGGTCTTCTCCGAAGCTGTTGGCACGCTCCCTGAGCCATAGGCGACGGCTTCGGACTGCGCAACCGGCAGTAAACCCCGCCGCAACCATAACGGGAAGAGGCCGGCCTAGCCGCGCACCGCCGCAAGGACCTCCTCGACATGGCCCGGCACCTTCACCTTGCGCCAGACCCGCGCGATGCGGCCCTCGCCGTCGATCAGGAAGGTCGCGCGCTCGATGCCCATGTACTTCTTGCCGTACATGCTCTTTTCGGCCCAGACGCCGTAGCGCTCGCAGACGTCGCCGTGCTCGTCGGAGAGAAGCGCCACCGCAAGGTTGTGCTTCTCGCGGAACTTGTCATGTTTCGCGACGCTGTCCTTGGACACGCCGAGCACGACGGCGCCGGCGGCGGCGAAGGCCTCGGCGTGCTCGGTGAAGCCCAGCGCCTCCTTCGTGCAGCCGCTGGTGTCGTCCTTGGGGTAGAAATAGAGGACGATCTTGCGGCCGGCGAAGTCCTCCATCCGCGCCGATCCGCCGCCGTCGCGCGGCAGGTCGAAGGCGGGGGCGGGGTCGCCGGGCGAGAGGTCGGGAGCGGTGGACGCGGCGTCGGTCATGACGGATCTCCGAATGGGGACACAGGAAAGCGCTGGGCTCGCGGGACGACATACGCCGCGCGCCGTCCAGTCAAGGCGCGCGCGTCAGGCGGCGGCGTCATGAGGCGCGACTGGCCCCGCGCGACGGCGCCGAAGCGGCGCAGGCGGCGGGTGGCGCGGCTCTGCGCCCGGGCGGTCGCGCTGAGCGCGGCGCTCGCGCTCGCCGGCGCGGGCGCGCTGGCCTGGCGACTGTCGCAGGGGCCGGTGCCGCTCGGGCCCGCAGGCGAGATGATCGCCGCGGCGGCGTCGAACGCGCTGCAGGACGGATCGGTGGAGATCGGCGCGGTCTCGCTGACCGCGGGAGAGGACGGACAGCCGGGCCTCGCGTTTCGGCTGGAGGACGCCATCGTGCGCGACGCGCAGGGCCGGCCGGTCTTCTCGGCGCCGGAGACGATAATACGGATGCGCCCGCTTCCGCTGCTGATCGGGCGCCTCCACCCGACCGACGTGGTGATCAGAAACGCGAGCGCGCGGCTGACGCGCGCCGAGAGCGGCGCCTTCAGCTTCGGCGTCGGGGGCGAACCGCCGCAGGCCGAGGCGCCTCCGGAGGCGGACGCCGCCGCAGAGGAAGGCGTGGCGGCGCTGGTCTCCGAGCTTGGCGAGGGCGACGCCGGGGCGGGCCCGCTCGCCGGGCTGGAGTCGGTCGCGCTGGAGCGACTTGCGCTGACCTACGACGACCGGTCGAGCGGACGGATATGGACCGCCGAGCGCGCGGACCTGCGCCTCGTCGTCGGACCGGACGGCCCCCGCGCGACGGGGTCGATCGTGCTGCCGCAGGGGCGCTACGGGCCGGTCGCGCTTCGCGCGGAGGGCGCGCGAGAGGCCGGCGGGGCCGCGTCCTTCTCCGTGAGCTTCAGCGGCGTGGCGCCTTTGGATCTCGTGGCGCAGATCCCCGCAGTCGCGGGAATGGAGGCGCTGGAGGCCCCGCTGCAGGGCCGCGCGCGCGTCGCCATCGACGCGGCGGGGCTGCTCACCGCATTCTCGATGGACGTCCGCGCCTCCTCCGGCGCGCTGCGTCTCGGCCACCGCACCGTCGCGCTGCACCGCGGCGAGGCGGCGTTCGCCTTCGATCCCGCCGCAGGCCGCTTCGACCTCACGCGGTTCCGCCTCGCCGGCCCCGAGGGCGAGGTCAGCGGATCGGGCGCCGCCGTCGTGGCGCGCGCGCCCGACGGCGCGGCGCAGTCCGTCGTCGCGGAGCTTGAGCTTGACGAACTGACGGTCGACGCGGCGGAGGCGTTCGCGACGCCGCAGCGCTTCGACGCCGGGAACGTCTCGCTGCGCGCGCGGTTCGATCCGCTGCGCATAGAGGTGGCCGAGGCCAACCTCGCGCAGGGCGCGCTGAGGCTCGCCGCCAGCGGCGAGGCAGCGCGCGACGGCGAGGGCGTCTGGACCGGCGCGGCGACGGCGCGGATCGGGCCGGTCGAGGCCGGGCAGGTGCTGGCGCTCTGGCCGCCCTCCGCCGCGCGCGGCGCGCGCGTCTGGCTCATGGAGAACCTCGAGGCCGGCGTCGTCGACCGTACCGACTTCTCCGCCCGCGTCACGCCGGAGGGGCCGCAGCTTGCGCTCACCTTCTCGTTCAGCGAGGCGGTCGCCCACTTCCTGCGGCCCAGGCCGCCGAGCACGGGCGCGGCGGGCTGGGCCGCGCCCGTGATCGGCGGCATGGGCCGCAGGAAGTG
>CAYGUQ010000300.1:2343-5752 GCA_964352995.1 uncultured Rhodobacterales bacterium | reverse complement strand
CGGCGCGACGTCAGGCGGATAGTCCAGCACCCGGAAGGTCGGCGGCGCGGCGTGCGACGGCGCGCCAAGGCCGATCGCGAGGACCGCGAAAAGCGCCAGCAGCGCCGCCAAGACCTTGGTCATCCCTCGCCGCTCCGCGACGCTGTCGAGCCACAAGAGCCGTCCGCGCGAAATCTCCGCGGGCGGCCGCCATCTCCGGTCCCGTCGTCCCGGACGCGCCCGGGACGCGACGCTCAGCGCGGCGAGCGTTTCGCGAGGATGCGCTGCAGCGTGCGGCGGTGCATGTTGAGGCGGCGCGCGGTCTCGGAGACGTTGCGGTCGCAGAGTTCGAACACGCGCTGGATGTGCTCCCACCGCACGCGGTCGGCGGACATCGGGTTCTCGGGCGGGGCCGGCTTGTCTTCGAGCCGCGCGAGCAGCGCCGCCTCGACGTCGTCGGCGTCGGCCGGCTTCGAGAGGTAGTCGGTCGCGCCGATCTTCACCGCGGCCACCGCCGTGGCGATGGCGCCATAGCCGGTCAGTACGACGATGCGCGCGTCGGGGCGCGTCTCGCGCAGCGCCTCGACCACGTCGAGGCCGTTGCCGTCCTCGAGCCGCAGGTCGATCACGGCGTAGGCCGGCGGCTTCGTGCGCGTGTTCTCAAGCCCTTCGGCGACGCTCTCGGCCATGACGACCGGGTCGAAGCCGCGCTTCTCCATCGCGCGGGCGAGGCGGCGGCGGAACGCCTCGTCGTCGTCCACGATCAGGAGGCTGCGGTCCGCCCCGAGTTCGCTCATCGCCCCGTCATCCATGCAATTTCACCCCGAACCGATTGCGCGCGCGCAACTTTCTTGCGTTATGCGGGCGTTTGTCGCGGCTGTCAAATCACCGCAGGGCGTCTGCGAAACAGGCGGTGCGCTCGGCGAGCGCCTCCGGCGCGTCGCCATGCCGGAAGAAGTCGAGCAGGCCGCGTTCGGGATGCGCCAGATAGGTAAAGGTGGAGTGGTCCATCAGGTAGTAGTCGGGGTCGTCGCCCGCCTTGGCGTAGTAGACGCGCCAAGCCCGCGCCGCCGCCGCGATGTCCTCGTCCGAACCGGTGAGACCGAGCATGTCGGGATGCATCGCGTCGGTGAAGGCGGCGAGCGCCTCGGGCGTGTCGCGGGCGGGATCGATGGTCACGAAGACGGTGTTCACCTCGACGCCGCGCTCGGCGAGCATGTCGGCCGCGGCGGCCATGGTCGCGGCGTCGGTCGGGCAGAAATCCGGGCAGTGGGTGTAGCCGAAATAGAGCAGCGTCAGCCGGTCGATCGCCTGCTCGGCGGTGACGCGCGCGCCGGTCTCGTCGGTCAGGGTGAAGGGGCCGCCGATATCGGCGCCGATGACGCCGCCGCCGTCGCGGCACGCCTCCAGCCCGTCGCCCTCCCCAAACGAGAACCACAGGCCCGCGCCCAGCATCAGGGAGGCGGCGGCTGCGCCGGCGATCAGGGCGGCGCGGGGGGCTGTCGTCGCCATCGGTCAAGCTCCGTCAGGTTGGTCGGGCCCTCTTGCCGCGTCAGGCGGCGGGCGACAAGCGCGCCCGGCGCGGCGCCGGCCGGCTGCGGCCGCGCGGGCGCTGGCGGCGAAGCGCGTAAATGGTGTTTACTGACGGCATGTTCCAGTCGTCGACATTCGCTGCGGCGCTAGGGCCGCCGGGGCCTGAGGCCCGCGGCCACTGGGTCCGGCTGCGGACGCTCATCACCCTGCGATGGCTCGCGCTTGCAGGCCAGACGGCGGCGGTCTTTGCAGCGGCGACGCTTTTCGAGCTCGACGTGCCGGTCGTAGCCAGCCTGCTGGCGATCGCCGCGTCGGCGGGGGTCAACGTCGCGGCGACGCGGCTCAAGCCGGCCAACACGCGGCTCAACGAGCGCCACGCGATGCTCTGGCTGCTCTTCGACCTCACGCAACTTTTCGTGATGCTCGGCCTGACGGGAGGGCTGACCAACCCTTTCGCGGTGCTGCTGCTGGCGCCGGTGACGATCGCGGCCTCGGTGCTGACGCTGCGCTCCACGCTGATCCTGGCCTCCGCTGCGATGGCGGCGACCTCGGTGCTGCTCGTCGCCTACCGCCCGCTGGGCGACGCCGTCCGCCCGCCCGACCTCTACCTGCTCGGCGTCTGGGCGGCGATCACTGTGGGCATCGTGTTCATGGCGATCTACACGCGCCGCATCGGGCTGGAGACGGCGCGCATGAGCGAGGCGCTGGCCGAGGCGCGGCTCGCACTTTCCAAGGAGCAGCGGCTGACCGCCATCGGCGCTCTGGCCGCCGCCGCCGCCCACGAGCTCGGCACGCCGCTCGCCACCATCAAGCTCATCTCCGGCGAGCTGGCCCGCGACCTGAAGGACCGCCCGGAGCTGGCCGAGGACGTCGCGCTGCTCCGCAGCCAGGCCGACCGGTGCCGCGACATCCTGCAGGATCTCAGCCAGGGCGGCCGCGCCGACGCCGTGGTGCGCCACGCGCCGCTCGAGGCGGTGCTGCGCGAGGCGGCGGGCCCCCATGTCGCGCGCGGCAAGGCGGTCGCCTTCCGCATCAACGGCGAGGACGCCGCGCTCGCGGGCGAGAACCAGCCGATGGTGATCCGCCGGCCGGAGGTGATCCATGGCCTGCGCAACCTCGTGCAGAACGCCGTGGACTTCGCCGCCACGACGATCTGGATCGAGGCGCGCGAGAGCGAGGCCGCCCTGCGCGTCTCGGTCTCCGACGACGGGCCGGGCTTCAAGCCGGACGTGCTGGAGATGATCGGCGATCCCTACGTCACGACGCGCGGCCGCGGACGCAGGCAGCCGCGCGAGAGCGAGGCAGGCCCGTCGGCGGCGCCGGCGGACGGCGCCTATCAGGGCATGGGCCTCGGCCTCTTCATCGCCAAGACGCTGCTGGAGCGGACCGGCGCGCGGGTGGTCTTCGCAAACGCCGCGCGGGACGCCGCCGCGCCGGGCGCGCGCGGCGGCGCCGTGGTCGCGGCGATCTGGCCGCGCGACGCGATGATCGTCTCGCAGGAGACGACGCGCGCCCCGCTCGGCAGGAACCCGCGTTTCGAGGAAGAAATGTTCTGATCGGTCAGGATGCAGTGTGCCTAATTGCATCTTGCGATTGTGGGAAAAGTGAGTTGAACTAGGGCGAGTGTGGCAAAAAAATGGCGGTGAGAGGGCTGTGAAGCGGTTTGTCGTGCAACACGGCTATAGCGACAGAGTGAGGGTGGCGTTGGATCGCAACATTCGCGCGCAAGCCCCACGCAGCGGGTCGACGCGCCTCGCCGGAGCCTTGCGGCGCGCCCTCGCCTCCCGCCTGGAGCGGCTCGCCGCATGGCTCGATCCACACGGCCCCGCGATCGACGACGCCTCGCTGCGCATCCGCAACGGCGTGGTGCGCTACGCCTCGCCGGGCGCGCGGGGCC
>CAYGUQ010000300.1:0-2333 GCA_964352995.1 uncultured Rhodobacterales bacterium | reverse complement strand
CTGCGGGCCGCCGCGAGCGACCTCGCGCGCGACTTCGACAACCTGCTCAGCCGCGGCGCGGCGTTTCGACGCACGAACACGCTGCCGGGAGCCGGGGTCTTCGCGGTCTCCGGCGCGCCGATCGGCGGCGGATGCACGCTGAAGCTGCACGACGTCTCCTCCGAGGCCGCGGAACTCGCGTCGGTCGAACGGGAGATGCGCGTTTCGCGCAGCGAGGCCGCGCTGCTGCGCCGGGCGGTCGACGCGCTCGAAGCGCCGGTCTGGCGGATCGACGGCTCGGGCGCGGTGATCTGGTCGAACGAGGCCGCCGGAGCGACCGCCGCTCCCGGCCCGACCGACGCCGTCGCCGCGCGGCTCGACGGCGCGGAGACCGGCGGCGCCATCGTGATGGGGCGGCCCTCCAACGGCGGCGTCACCGCCGAGGTCGTGCTGGAGCGCTTCGTCGCGACGGTGACGGAGACCTTCGCCCATCTGCGCGTCGGCATGGCGATCTACGACAGCGAGCGCCGCCTCACGCTGGCCAACCCGGCGCTCGCCGACATGTTCGGCATAGACCCCGCCTGGCTGAGCGGCAGGCCGTCGCTGCGCGACATGCTCGACCGCCTGCGCGAGGCGCGCATGCTGCCGGAACAGCTCGACTACCCCGCGTGGCGAGCGCGTCTCTTCACGCTCTTCGACGGCGGCGAGACCCCCGCCTACGACGAGCGGTGGGAGCTTCCCGACCAGCGCATCATCCACGTCCTCGGCAAGCCGCACCCGC
This sequence comes from uncultured Rhodobacterales bacterium, assembly GCA_964352995.1. Classification (GTDB taxonomy): domain Bacteria; phylum Pseudomonadota; class Alphaproteobacteria; order Rhodobacterales; family Rhodobacteraceae; genus Rubrimonas. The sequence continues at coordinate 1,573 of CAYGUQ010000300.1, read as the reverse complement.
TGGGCGGCATCGCCTTCGTCTTCGAGGACGTCAGCGCCGCGACCGAGATGGAGCGGTGGCGCCGCACCGCGATGAAGTCGCGCCGCGTCATGCTGGACGCGATGCTCGACGGCGTGGTCGAGTTCAGCCCCGACGGCACGACGCGGATGGCGAACCCGGCGTTCCTTGCGCTCTGGGGGCTCGACGTCGGCGAGGCGGGCGCGCCGCGCCACGTGCGGGACTTCGCCGCCGCCTGCCGCGACCTCGCGCCGGAGCCGCCGATCTGGGACATCGTGCGCGACGCGGTCAGCAACCTGCCGCAGGCCGCCCCCGGCAGCCACCGCGTGCGGCTGAAGGACGGGCGCGTGCTCGTGACGCGCATCGCCAAGATGCCCGACGGCAAGACGCTGGCCGCCTTCTCCGACGTGACCGACAGCGCGCGCGTGGCGGAGGCGCTGCGCGAGCGCGCGGCCTCCCTCGAAGCCGCGGACGCGATGCGCACCGCGATGCTCTACCAGATCAGCCATCGCCTGCGCACGCCGCTCAACGCCGTGCTCTGCTTCACCGACCTGCTCTCGGCGGACACGCCGCGGCCGGCGCGCGAGGAATTCCTCGAAACCATCCGCGACGCCGCCGCAAGCCTGCTGGAGGGCGTCGAGAGCCTGAGCGAGCTCGTCGCGACCGGCTCGCCCTCCGTCGAGGCGCAGAGCCACGCCGTGATGGTCTCCCCGGTGCTGCGCGGCGCCGCGGGCGTGCTGGAGCGGCGGCTGCGCGAGACCGGCGCGCGCGTCGATCTCAGCGGCATCGGCCTGACGGTGACCGCCCGCGGAGACCCCGCGCGCGTGCGGCAGATGATCTTCGCGATGCTGTCGGAGTCGGTGCGCTCCGCGGGCCGCGGCGACGTGCTGAAGGTCGGCGTCGAGGCGCGGGGCGACGACGAGATAGAGCTCTGGTGCTCGGCGCCGGACCATGGCGAGGCCGCGGCGCCCTCCCCCGGCTTCGAGATCGCGCGCCGCACCGCCGAAATCCACGGCGCCTCGCTCTCCATCGCCAGCAACGAAGAAGGCGGCGGCGTGCGCGTGCTCTGCCGGATGGCCGGCGCGCTGTGACGTCGCCGGCTTGCGGTGATAGGCCATAGGCCGCCGTCGGCCGCTCCGGGGTAGGCCGTGACGATGCGCCCACCAGAGATTCCCGCCCCGCCGACGCGCGAGTTGCGCGTGCATCTGCCCGATCCGGCGGCGACCGAGCGCGTCGGCGCAGCGCTCGGCCTTGCGCTGCGCCCCGGCGACGCGGTGCTGCTGCGCGGCGGGCTCGGCGCCGGGAAATCCGCGCTCGCGCGCGCGGCGATCGCGGCGCGGCTGGCCGTCGGCGGCGCGGTCGAGGACATCCCCTCCCCCACCTGGACCCTCGCGCAGGTCTACGAGGCCGCCGGCGGCCAGATCTGGCACGCCGACCTCTACCGGCTCGGCGCGCCCGACGAGGCCTTGGAGCTGGGGCTGACCGAGGCGTTCGACACGGCGGTCTGCTTCGTGGAGTGGCCCGAGCGGCTCGGCGCGCTCAGGCCGGCGCGCGCGCTCGACGCGACGCTGGACTT
>CAYGUQ010000299.1:0-5759 GCA_964352995.1 uncultured Rhodobacterales bacterium | reverse complement strand
GCTCGCCGGTCAGCGCCGGGAACAGGATCAGGTGCGCTGACGAGCTGATCGGCAGGAACTCGGTAATTCCTTGAATAATGGCGAGAATCGAGAGCGTCAGGAGTGTCATGGGTCACCGGTCGCGGATAAATGGTCAGTTGTGCTGACATTATTTGGGGATTGCACGCGCAACGGGGCGCACGCCAGAGACGGATTGCGGATAAAAGGTCAGCACTGCTGACTTTTCATCGCGAACGTGCTGGAGTATCAGGCGCGGGAAGCGAAGGGGGAGGTTTGGCGTGGTCCAGAAGATGCTCAAGTTCGTCAGCCTTGACCGTGAGACGCCCGAGAAGCGCGCCGCGGCCGACCGGGCGCGCGACTTCGACGAGATCTACCGCGACTACGCCGCCGGGAAGGCCGCGGACCAGGCTGCGCGCTGCAGCCAGTGCGGCATCCCCTTTTGCCAGTCCCACTGCCCGCTGCACAACAACATTCCCGACTGGCTGAAGCTGACCGCCGAGGGCAGGCTGCGCGAGGCCTATGAGATTTCGCAGGCGACCAACACCTTCCCCGAGATCTGCGGCCGCATCTGCCCGCAGGACCGGCTCTGCGAGGGCTCCTGCGTCATCGAGCAGTCGGGGCACGGCACGGTGACGATCGGCGCCATCGAGAAGCACATCACAGACACCGCCTACGCCGAGGGCTGGTGGGAGCCGATCGCGCCGTCGCAGGAGCGGTCGGAGAGCGTGGCGGTGATCGGCGCCGGGCCGGCCGGGCTCGCGGCGGCCGACGCGCTTCGCCGCAAGGGCTTCCAAGTGCATGTCTACGACCGGCACGACCGCGCCGGCGGCCTGCTGACCTACGGCATCCCCGGCTTCAAGCTGGAGAAGGACATCGTCATGCGCCGCATCGAGCAGCTGCGCGAGGGCGGCGTCTCGTTCCGGCTCGACTGCTCGGTCGGCGAGGACCTCGCCTTCGAGGCGATCCGCGACAAGCATGACGCGGTGCTGATCGCCACCGGCGTCTACAAGGCGCGCGACATCGGCGGGCCCGGCGCGGGGCTGAACGGCATCGCGCCGGCGCTCGACTACCTGATCGCGAGCAACCGCAAGAGCTTCGGCGACAGCGTGCCGGCCTATGAGGACGGCACGCTCAACGCCGAGGGCAAGGACGTCGTGGTGATCGGCGGCGGCGACACCGCGATGGACTGCGTGCGCACCGCCGTGCGGCAGGGCGCCAAGTCGGTGAAGTGCCTCTATCGCCGCGACCGCGCCAACATGCCCGGCTCCCAGCGCGAGGTGCAGAACGCCGAGGAGGAGGGCGTGGAGTTCGTCTGGCTCTCCGCGCCCAAGGCCTTCGTCGGCGAGAACCGGGTGAGCGGCGTCAGGGCGGTGCGGATGCGGCTCGGGCCCCCCGACGTCACCGGCCGGCAGTCTCCGGAGGAGATCCCGGGCTCCGAGGAGACGCTGCCCTGCGATCTCGCCATCAAGGCGCTGGGCTTCGAGCCCGAGGATCTCGTGCGGATGTGGGGCGTCGAGGGGCTGGAGGTGAGCCGCTGGGGCACGGTGAAGGCCGATTTCCGCACCAAGGAGACGTCGCTGCCGGGCGTCTACGCCGCCGGCGACATCGTGCGCGGGGCGTCGCTGGTGGTGTGGGCGATCCGCGACGGGCGCGAGGCGGCCGACGCCATCGCGCGCCGGCTGACCACCCAGGCTGCGGCCCGGGTCGCGGCGGAATAGCGGGCGTGGGCGGAGCATGAGCGGGCGCGAGCGGGAGCAGGCCACTGCGCCGATGAGCGGCGGCTGCCTCTGCGGCGCCGTGCGGTTCTCCGTGTCCGCCGAGCGGCTGTCGGCGCATATCTGCCATTGCGCGATGTGCCGCAGATGGGGCGGCGGGCCGGCCTTCGCGGTGGACTGCGGCGACGCGGTCGCCTTCGAGGGCGAGGGCGACATCCGGCTGCACCGCTCCTCGGAGTGGGCCGAGCGGGCCTTCTGCGCCGTCTGCGGTTCGGGCCTCTACTGGCGCGCGGTCGAGGGCGCGGGCATCGGGCGCGACTACATCCTCAACGCCGGCCTCTTCGACGACCAGAGCCGGCTCACGCTTGGCGGCGAGATTTTCGTCGACGACGCACCAGGCTGGTACAGTTTCGCAGGCGAGCACCCTCGCAAGACCGGCGAGGAGACGGTCGCGGAGTTCAACGCGGCGATTGCGGCGGGGGAGAAGCCTCAATGAAGCTGCCGATCGTAGTCATCGCGGCGCTCTGCGCCGGCGCCGCCGCGGCGGCGGAGGGTCAGGCGCCCTACGCCGGGCAGGACGGGCGCGCGATCGCGGCGCTCTCCGAAGCCGACGTCGCCGCGCTGCGGGCCGGCGAGGGCTGGGGGCTGGCCAAGCCCGCCGAACTGAACGGCTGGCCGGGCCCGCGCCACGTGCTCGACCTCGCCGAGGAGCTGGGGCTGACCGAGGCGCAGCGCGCGGCGACGCAGACCATCTTCGACGCCATGGCCGAGGAGGCCCGCGCGCGCGGGGCGGACTACATCGCGGCCGAGGCGAAGCTCGACGCCGCCTTCGCTGAGGCCGCGCCCGGCGAGGGCCCTGACGCGGCGGCGCTGGCGGCGCTGACCGTCGAGGCCGGCGAGGCGCTGGCGCGGCTGCGCGCCGCGCATCTGGAGGCGCATCTGGCCACGGCGCCGCTGCTCAGCGGGCGTCAGCGCACGCTCTACGCCCGCCTCCGCGGCTACGACGCCGGCGACGGCGGCCATGGCGCGCATGGAGGCCATGGCGGGTAGCGCGCCGACGCGCGCGCCGCGCCACGAATTTCGGACCGACGCCGCAGACGGCGCCGGAGACTACGCAGGATCACGGACGGCGCCCACCGCGGGCCGCCCTGTCGAAAAGGGACCAACGCCATGACCGACATCAAAGCTGACCGCACCCTGGCGCCCGTCCCCGCCGCCACGACGCATGACGCGGCCTGGGCCGCCGACTACGAGGCCGCCGCCGCGCGGCTGAACGAGACCGGCATGTATCGCCATGAATACGAGCACGCCTCCTGCGGCGTCGGCTTCGTCGTGGCGGTGGACGGGACGCCGCGGCGGCAGGTCGTGGAGCACGGGATCAACGCGCTCAAGGCGATCTGGCACCGCGGCGCGGTGGACGCCGACGGCAAGACCGGCGACGGCGCCGGCATCCACGTGCAGATCCCGGTCGGCTTCTTCCAGGACCAGATCCGCCGCACCGGCCACGAGCCGGGCGAGGAGGACATCGCCGTCGGCATGATCTTCCTGCCCCGCGCCGATCTCGGCGCGCAGGAGACCTGCCGCACCATCGTCGAGACCGAGGTGCTTCGGCTCGGCTACTACATCTACGGCTGGCGGCAGGCGCCGGTGAACGTCTCGGTGCTCGGCGAGAAGGCCAACACCACGCGCCCCGAGATCGAGCAGATCCTCATCGGCAACAGCAAGGAGGTCGACGAGGAGACCTTCGAGCGCGAGCTCTACGTGATCCGCCGCCGCATCGAGAAGGCCGTCGCCGCGGCGCAGGTCTCGGGCTTCTACGTCTGCTCGCTGTCGTGCCGCTCGATCATCTACAAGGGCATGATGCTCGCCGAGCAGGTGGCGGAGTTCTACCCCGACCTGCAGGACGCGCGCTTCGTCAGCGCCTTCGCGATCTACCACCAGCGCTACTCCACCAACACCTTCCCGCAGTGGTGGCTGGCGCAGCCGTTCCGGATGCTCGCCCACAACGGCGAGATCAACACGCTCAAGGGCAACCTCAACTGGATGAAGAGCCATGAGATCCGCATGGCGTCCTCGTCCTTCGGCGAGCTCGCCGAGGAGATCAAGCCGATCGTCGGGCAGGGCTCCAGCGACAGCGCCGCGCTCGACGCGGTGTTCGAGGTGATGGTGCGCGCCGGGCGCAACGCGCCGATGGCCAAGACCATGCTGATCCCGGAGGCGTGGAGCAACTCCGCCACCGTCATGCCCGAGGCGTGGCGCGCGATGTACGCCTACTCCAACGCGGTGATGGAGCCCTGGGACGGGCCGGCGGCGATCTGCGCCACCGACGGGCGCTGGGTGATCGCCGGGCTCGACCGCAACGGCCTGCGCCCGCTGCGCTACGTCGTGACCGGCGACGGGCTGGTGATCGCCGGCAGCGAGATCGGCATGGTGCCGGTGGACGAGGCCGGCGTGATCGAGAAGGGCCGCCTCGGCCCGGGCCAGATGCTCGGCGTCGACATGGAGCGCGGCCTGCTGCTCCACGACTTCGAGCTGAAGAACGAACTGGCCAAGTCGCAGCCCTTCGACGAGTGGACCGAGAAGGTCACCGACATCGAGGCCCAGCTGAAGGACCTGCGCGAGCCGTCGCTGTTCGCCGCGGAGGAGCTGCGCCGCCGCCAGATCGCCGCCGGCTACTCCATCGAGGAGCTGGAGACGATCCTGCACCCGATGGCGGAGGACGCCAAGGAGGCCATCGGCTCGATGGGCGACGACACGCCCGTCGCGGTGCTGAGCGACCGTTACCGCCCGCTCTCCCACGTCTTCCGGCAGAACTTCAGCCAGGTGACCAACCCGCCGATCGACAGCCTGCGCGAAAGCCGGGTGATGAGCCTCAAGACCCGGTTCGGCAACCTCAAGAACGTGCTGGACCAGAACTCCAGCCAGACCGAGATCCTGACCATCGAGAGCCCGGTCATCTCCAACGGCCAGTTCAACGCGATGACCGCGGCGACCGAGGACAGCCTGCGCGTCATCGACTGCACCTTCCCCGCCGGCGGCGCGCCCGACGCGCTGCGCCGCGGGCTTGAGCGCGTGCGCCGCGAGGCGGAGGAGGCCGTGCGCGCCGGCGTCGGCCACCTCGTGCTGACCGACGAGCAGGTCGGGCCGGAGAAGGTCGGCATGCCGATGATCCTCGCCACCTCGGCCGTCCACACCTGGCTGACGCGGCAGGGCCTGCGCACCTTCTGCTCGCTCAACGTCCGCTCGGCGGAGTGCATCGACCCGCACTACTTCGCGGTGCTGGTCGGCTGCGGCGCCACCACGGTCAACGCCTATCTCGCGCAGGAGAGCATCCGCGCCCGCGTCGAGAAGGGGCTGCTCGACGGCACGGTCGAGCAGGCGGTGGAGAAGTTCCGCGAGGCGGTGAACCAGGGCCTGCTCAAGATCATGTCGAAGATGGGGATCTCGGTGGTCTCCAGCTATCGCGGCGGCATGAACTTCGAGGCGGTGGGCCTGAGCCGCGCGGTGGTGGCGGAGTACTTCCCCGGCATGATCAGCCGCATCTCCGGCATCGGGCTGGCGGGGCTCCAGCGCAAGGCGAGCGAGATCCACGCGAAGGCCTTCCGCGAGGGCGTCGAGGCGCTGCCCATCGGCGGCATCTACAAGTATCGCCGCTCCGGCGAGACCCATGCGTGGCAGGCCAACCCGATCCACACCCTGCAGCGCGCCTGCGACACCGGCGATCACGCCGTCTTCCGGCAGTATTCCGAGGCGATGCGCGCGCTGCCGCCGATCCACCTGCGCGACCTGCTGGACTTCAAGGCCAAGGGCGAGGCGGTGGCGATCGACGAGGTCGAGAGCATCACCTCGATCCGCAAGCGCTTCGTGACGCCGGGCATGAGCCTCGGCGCGCTCTCGCCCGAGGCGCACAAGACGCTGAACGTCGCCATGAACCGCATCGGCGCGAAGTCCGACAGCGGCGAGGGTGGCGAGGACCCCAAGCACTTCCACCCCGCGCCCAACGGCGACAACCCGTCGGCCAAGATCAAGCAGGTGGCGTCGGGG
>CAYGUQ010000298.1:0-5760 GCA_964352995.1 uncultured Rhodobacterales bacterium | reverse complement strand
TGGGATTGGTCGCCAGCACCGCCAGCGTCGCCATGAAGGCGCGCAGCGGCGTCGCGCCGGCCCGCGCCTTCACCGCGCCGGGCCCCGTCGCCAGCGCGCGGCGGATGTAGCGCGAGCCGAAGAGCAGCAGCAGCCCCGCGCCGAGCAGCGTCAGCGCCGTCTCCGCCGCCGGCCAAAGCGCAAACAGCGACGCCGCGCCCAGCGTCGCCGCCGTTCCCCACAGCATCACCCCCGGCGCGACGCCGGCCGCCGCCGCCAGCGCCGGCCCCCGCCCCGAGCCGAGCGCGATGCCGATGGTGTTGAAGACGTTCGGCCCGGGCGTCAGCACGTTGAGCGCGAAGAACGCCCAGATCGACAGCAGCTCCGCCCAGGGCTGGGCGGCGAGAAAGCCCATCGCGGGCCGCTCAGGACGGCGGAACCGTCGCCTTCCAGCTCTCGCGCTCGGCGAACTTCGCATGCCACGCCGCAAGCTGCGGCCGGCCCTCGCGCCACCCCATGTCGCCGAACCGGAAGTCGAGATAGCCCAGCGCGCAGGCGACCGAGATCGCGCCGGCGTCCAGCGGCCCGGCCAGATGCGCCAGCCACCGCCCCTCCAGCGCGTCGAGCGCGCGCGCGATCTTGCCCCGCTGCGCCGCGATCCACGGCGCGTACTGCATCTCGTCGGGCCGCAGCCGCCACTCGTAGGTGGCCGAGACGCCGGCGTCGAGCACGCCGTCGCCCAGCGCCTCCAGCGTCAGCGTCGACCACTGCGCAGGCCCATCGGGATAGAGCTTGCGCCCGTCATGCAGGCTGTCGAGGTAGCGGGTGATGACGCGGCTGTCGAAGAGCGTCGGGCCGTCGGGGCGCTCCAGCGCCGGCACCTTGCCGAGCGGGTTGGCCGCCACGGCGTCAGGATGGCTCGCCATCGGCGTGGTCTGCACCGGGGCGAGCGTCACCCTGTCGGCGAGCCCGACTTCATGCAGCGTCACGACGACCTTGCGGACATAGGGCGAGGTCGGCGAGTGGATCAGCTTCATCGCGGGGGTCCTTCAGGCTGCAACGCTGCGCGCATCTCGCCCGCCGGCGCGCGGCTTGTCCAGCGGCGCGGCTTGTCCGGCGGCGCCGTGCGGCTCAGTCGCCGGCGCGCACCCGGCGCACGCGCAGCCGGCCGAGCGCGGCGAAGTCCACCGAGACGCCCGGGCCGTCGCGCCCCAGCCGCACGGTGCGCGCGACCCGCGCCTCCGCGTCGGCGCGGCCGTTGGCGCGGTCGAGCCGCAGATCCGCCCCTTCGGCGACCCTGTCGAGCGCGTCGTCGCTGGCGATGTCGAGCCGCTCAGGACCTTCCGCCGCACGCCGCCGCGCCGCGATCAGCGCGCCGAGCGCCACGGCGCCGCCAACCTGCAGCGCCCGAAGCGCAAGCGGAGAGAACAGGAGCGCCGGCAACGCCATATCGAGCCTCCGAACCATCCGCGCCAAGGCGCGCGGGCGATGGATGATGCGCCCGCGGGCGGCGCGCATCAACCGCGTGGCCGAAAAAAGGCGCGCCCGGCGTTGACCGGGCGCGCCCTTGTCGCGTCGAAACGAGCGCGCGGCTCAGGCCGCGACGCGCACGCCGCGGATGATCTCGACGATCGCCTCGGCCACGCCCAGCGCGGAGGCCGCGTTCTGGCCGGTCGCCAGCAGCTCGTCCACCGCCACGTTCGGCGTGAACGGCGCGGTCGGCTCGACCTCGGCGCCCAGCGAGCGCAGCTTGCCTTCCAGCGAGTAGGGCATGGCGCCGGCGAAGCCCTCGGCCTCCTCCTCGGCGTCGGTGAAGCAGGCGACCTTACGGCCGCGCGTCAGCGGCTGGCCGCGCGGATCCATCACCGGCGTCAGGCCGGCGACGCCATGGCCGACGGCGCCGATGGGCCGGGCCTTGAGCGCGAACTGCTCGAGCGCCACGGTCAGCTCGGGACAGGCCGTGAAGTCCCACATCGCGCCGCGGCCGCCGGGCAGGAAGATCGCGTCGTAGGCGGTGATCTGGACCTTGCGCAGCGCCGGCGCCGCGGTCAGGCCCTCGGTGAGCCGCGCGTCGCCCTTGAAGCGCCGCACCGCGTCGGTCAGCGCCTCGTCGGTCTCGCAGGCCGGGTCGATGGCCGGCGCGCCGCCCTTGATGGTCGCGATCTCGGGAGCCATCCCGGCGTCTTCAAACGCGTAGAAGGGGGCCGCGAAGCTGTCGAGCCACAGGCCGGTGGGGCCGCCGTTGAAGCCGGTGCGGTCGTTGGACGTCAAAACCATCAGGATGCGCGTCTGCGCCATGAGCAACTCCGTCGCTGGTTGGTCGCGCCGGTCCGGCTTGCAAAGGCTCCTGCCGCCTCGCCAGGGGCGCTGGAGCCAGCCGAAGAGTGACGGGCGCGAATGACGCGCGGAGAGCCCGCCCGCCTTGTGCGGTGCAATGTAGTAAGGTCGGAGCCGTTTTGCAAACCGGCCCCGCCGAAACCCGCGCATGGCCGGGTTGCGCCAGGCGGACGACCGGCCGCGAATCACGGCGCCATGCGGCCGCCGCAACCATGCGGACGCCGGAATTGCGGCCACACGCCGAAGCTGCGGCCGCGCACAACCGAGGCGCATTTACTTCGTAGCGTTTCGACAACCGCAAGTTGAAAAGCGCTGCCGGATTAAGAATGATTGCCTGAATTGTCGTATACTCGTAAACAATTTGTCAGAGCGGAAGTTCCGCTCACCGGGAGGGTTCGTGTTGAATACCGTAAAGAGTCTGTTTGCCGCCGCGGCCTTCGCAGCGGCGGGAGTGGCGGTCGGCGCCTCCAGTGCGGCCGCAGCTCCCAAGCCGACGCCCGTCACCGCCTGCCCGTCGCCCTTCGCCGTGACCACGGCGACCGCCTGCGCAGTCGGGTCTGGCAATAACGACAAGGCCGAACTGCTGAACGACATCTTCGGCCTCGGCGTCGACGACTGGGCTCTCGCCGCCAAGGACGAGAGCGCCAGCGCCAGCACGGGCGGCACGTTCGACCTTGACGGCTTCGCGAGCGCGAAGTCCGGCTCCTGGTCCGTCGCCTCGTTCGACGGCTACAAGTACGCGGCGCTGGTCGTGAAGGGCGGTTCGAACGGCTGGCTGGCGTATCTTCTCGACACGACGGTCACGTCGGGCTCGTGGTCGACACTCGGCATCCTGAACGGCGGCGGCAATCAGCCAGATCTCTCGCATCTGTCGCTCTATGTCGGCGGCGGCCAGGTCGCGGAGCCTCCCTCGTCGGTCCCGCTGCCCGCCGCGATCTGGATGCTGCTTGCCGGCCTCGGCGGCATCGCGGCGCTGTCGCAGAAAAGGGCTGCCTGAGACCACCGATCACGCGATGCGGGGCGCGTCGGCGGCGGCCGGCGCGCCCCCGTTTCTTCGAAACGCGTCGTGCAGACCGCTCCCGCCGTACGCGCCAGCCGGAAGGGGCGCGCTTCCGTCGCCCGAATGGGTTTGATCGGGAGCGCAAAAGCCCCTGTCGCATACGGGCCCAAGGTCACCCTCAAGCCTATGACCTAACGGCGCCTTCCCACCCAGCGTCGCCCCGGACGGGGATAGGTCGCCCGCCGCCCCGACCACTCGTTGCGGCGCGCGGCGACGGAAGCTCCCCATTTTCGCGGCCGGTGCGAAGGCTTCGGCCCAAGCGGGTTCCCGAGGAGATCCCGCCGCGCCGCCAATGCGGGGCCGGCGCCGCGCTCAGACCTCGTCGGGGAAATGCCGCAGGACCGACCTGATGGGGTTCGGCGCCGCCTGCCCCAGCCCGCAGATCGAGGCGTCCTCCATCGCGCGGCCGAGCTCTTCCAGCAGCTTGCGGTCCCACCTGTCGGCCGCCATCAGCTTGACCGCCTTCTCGCAGCCCACGCGGCAGGGCGTGCACTGCCCGCAGCTCTCGTCCTCGAAGAATTTCAACAGGTTGAGGGCGACGTCCTTCATCGAATCCTTGTCGGAGAACACCACCACCGCCGCGGAGCCGATGAAGCAGCCGTGCGGCTGGAGCGTGTCGAAGTCGAGCGGGATGTAGTCCATCGTCGCCGGCAGGATGCCGCCCGAGGCGCCGCCCGGCAGATAGGCCTTGAAGCTGTGGCCGTCCGCCATCCCGCCGCAGTGCTCGTCGATGAGCTGGCGGATCGTGACGCCCGCCGGCGCCAGCTTCACCCCCGGCTCGCGCACCCGGCCCGACACCGAGAAGCTCCGCAAGCCCTTGCGCCCGTTGGCGCCGTGGTCGTTGAAGGCGCCTGGGCCCTCCTTGGCGATGGTGGCGATCCAGCACAGCGTCTCGACGTTGTGCACCAGCGTCGGACGGCCGAACACGCCGACCTGGGCGACATAGGGCGGCCGGTGGCGCGGCAGCCCGCGCTTGCCCTCGATCGACTCGATCATCGCGGATTCCTCGCCGCAGATGTAGGCCCCCGCGCCGCGCCGCAGGTCGATATGGCCGGGCGCGACGAGGCCGGCGGCCTCCAGCTTCGCGATCTCGCGCCGCAGGATCTCCAGCACCGCCGGGTACTCGTCGCGCATGTAGATGAAGCAGGTCTCGGCCTCGATGGCCCAGCCGGCGATCAGCATCCCCTCAAGGAAACGGTGCGGCTCGCGCTCCAGGAACCACCGGTCCTTGAAGGTGCCGGGCTCGCCCTCGTCGCCGTTGACGGCGAGGTGGCGCGGCCCCTCGGCGCCGCGCACGAAGCCCCACTTGCGCCCGGCGGGAAAGCCCGCGCCGCCCATGCCGCGCAGGCCGGCCTCCAGCACGTCCGCCTGGACGTCGTCGACGCTGCGCGCGCCGCCGCGCAGCGCCTTGAGCGTCGCGTAGCCGCCCGCCGCGACATAGGCCTCGAAGCCTTGATAATCGGGCATTTTCGGATGCGTGTCGCCGGCCGCCACGGCGGCGGAGACGGTCTCGGGCGTCGCGTGGTCGATGTGGTTGTGGCCGACTTCGACGACCGGCGCCGCGTCGCACCGGCCCATGCACGGGGCGCGGACGACGCGCACGGCCTGCGGGTCGCGGCCCTCGGCGAGCGCGGCGCGCAGGCTCTCGGCGCCCGCCAGCATGCAGCTCACGCTGTCGCAGACGCGGATGGTGAGCGCGGGCGGCCCGGCCTCGCCCTCACGCACCACGTCGAAGTGCGCGTAGAAGGTGGCGACCTCGTAGACCTGCGCCTGGCTCAGCCGCATCTCCTCGGCCAGCGCGCGCAGATGCGCGGCGCCGAGGCGGCCGTGGGCGTCCTGGATGAGGTGCAGGAATTCGATCAGCAGGTCGCGACGGCGCGGCCGGTCGCCGAGCAGCGCGCGGACCTCCGCGAGCGCCGCGTCGTCGAGGCCCCGCCCCTTGACGCCGGTGCGGCCCTTGCCGCGCGCGGATTTCCAGACGCCGGCCTTCTCATCCAACGGAGACATGTCGACAAACACTCCCTATCTTCGCGCCAGACTCAAAGCCGGAGACACGACCGATGCCCCAGTTCCACCGCACCGCAGCGGCCATGTTCGCCGCTGCGACCCTCGCCGTCCTGAGCCCTGCGAACGGTTTCGCAGGAGAACTCGCCGAGGGCGATCAGGTGATCGAACTGGAGGAATGGCGCCAGATGACGGAGGGCCGCACCGTCTACTATTCGCTCGGCGGGCGGCACTGGGGCCGCGAGTACTTTCACGCCGACCGCGACAGCGCGACCTTCGTCTCCGTCGACGGGGACTGCGTGACGGCGCCGTGGGTCTACGCCGACGGCGTCTTCTGCTTCTCGTACACGGGCATGGACTGCTTCCGCCACGTGCGCCGT
>CAYGUQ010000297.1:0-5760 GCA_964352995.1 uncultured Rhodobacterales bacterium | reverse complement strand
TTCCTGCAGCGCCGCCTCGCGCGGCCCCGCGCCGGCGCGGGCGGGGGCGAGCTCGATCAGCTTGACGGCGATCAGCGCCAGCGACGCCAGCGACAGCGCCGCCAGCAGCCAGATCACCGGGCCGCCGGCGGAGAGCCACGCGCCGAGCTGGCCGATCATCGACGGCCGCCAGCGCGCGCCATCGCGGCCCCGCTCACTTCACCAGCGGCGCAGAGGCGCGCGAGACGAGCTCGATGGCGGCGAAGCAGTCGGCCGCCTCGCCGTCGGCCGCCGCGCAGGCGGCCATGTCGTGCAGGATGATCTCGCCGATGTCGGCGCAGGCCAGCCCGCCGATCTCGAAGATCTTCAGCGTCGTGCGCGCGGCCGGCAGGGGCGCGGCGTCGATAGTGAGCAGCCGGTCGATCACGCCCTCGCCGTTCAGGATCGCGAGCGACAGCTCGAAGGCCGAATAGGCGCGTTCGGAGCGGTTGCGGAACAGAAAGAAGCTCCGGCACCCGCCGTCGAAATCCTCAAGCTTGTTGAGCTCCACGCCGACCGAGCCCGCCTGCTGCGCCGACGCCGGCGCTCCTGACAGCGCCGCCGCCGCGACCGCGGCCGCCGCCGCGCCGAGAATTCCCTTGATCATGCCGTCTCGCTCCCTCGTCCGCTCATGCGCCGCTTCTCAGGCCTTGGCCGCCGGCGCCGCGCCGATCGGCCGGCGGAACTCCAGCAGGGCCGCGCCGCCCTCGTCCTCGCAGAAATAGGCGTCGACCTCGTCGCCGAAGAACTGCTTCAGTTGCGCCGGCTCCATCAGCGGCAGGACATGGCGCAGCACCCGCGGGTCGTAGAAGCGGAAATAGACGGTGCGCCTGTCGGGAAGCTCCACCAGCGTGAGCTTGCGCAGCCTCCGCCGCATCTCCGTCAGCGAGGCGCGTGAGGTGGCGAAGATCGCCCACGACTTGCCCCAGCCGTCGCCGAAGAGCTGGTCGAAGAGCCCGTCCTTTGGCGTCAGGCGGACCAGCCACGGCGCCGCCGCGGCCAGCTCGGGTTCAAGCTCGCCGAGGAAGAGGCACGCGCTCTCGGCGCCCGTCTCCTGCAGCCGCGCGCCGAGGTCCAGCACCGCCGCGCCGTCGATCACGGCGTAGGCGACGAGATCGGGGTCGGCGAAGAGCGCGTCGCGCAGCGCGTCCGGCGCGGCGATGCGAGGCTCGAAGGCGGCTGCAGCCGTCTGCTGGTCCATCACGCCGCCCCCGAATTCGCCGCTTCCGCCGCGGCCTTGGCGCATTGCTCGCAGAAGGGCGCGCCGCTCTCGTGCGCCGCGCGCAGGGCGGCGGCGGCCGGGTTCGCGTCGAGCTGTTCGGCGGTGAAGGTCCGCGCGACGCCGCTGGTCTCCGCCGGGGCCGCGCCGGGTTCGCCCTCCATCGGCTCGTCGGGCTTTTGCGCGGCTGCGGCCGCCGTGCCCGAGCCGCTGCCCGCCGAGCCGCCTGAGTTGATGTTGACCATCGTCCCCTTGATCGAGACGCCGGCGGGGCCGATGTCGATGAAGTTGCCGCCGACCTTCAACGAAAGCTGCGTGCCGGCCTCGAGCACCAGCGTCTGGTCCGCCTTGACGTGGACCTTGCCGCCCTTGGCGACGATCTCAGTGGCGCCCGTGGCGAGGATGGTGTCGGCCTTGAGGTTGTAGGTGTCCTTCACCGTGCGGAACGCGTCGGCGCCGAAATCCTCATGCATCTCGCCCTTCACCTGGCGGAACTGGTCGCCGGCGACCGTGTCGTGGTCGTCCACGCCCACCAGACGGCGCGACGTCTCCTTGATGCGGATGTCGATGTCCTTGGCGGCGTGCAGGAAGATGTTCTCGGCGCCCGAACTGTCGGTGAAGCGGAACTCGTTGAAGTTGCCGCCGCCCTCGGAGTTCGACTTGAAGGTGGTGACGAAGGGGTCGGACGAAGGGTCCATCGGCGGCTTCATGGCGTCGTTGTAGACCCGCCCGGTGATGATCGGCCGGTCGGGGTCGCCATGCTCGAACTCCACGATGACCTCGTCGCCGATGCGCGGGTTCGAGAGCCCGCCCCAGCCGGAGCTCGCGAAGGCCTGGCTGACGCGAACGCGGCACGAGATGTCCTCGCCGCTCCAGCGGAAGCGCACGAGCACGCAGCCGAGATCGTCGGGGTCGACCTCGCCCTCGCCGGCGACCACCGCCGTCTGCGGGCCGGCGATGCGCGGGCGCAGGGCGCTGCGCGGCGGGGCGAAGGGCTGCCCGGTGGGGATCGCGGTGAAGCTCACCTCGTAGCTCTCCACCGCGCCGCCGCCGCCGGTCTCGTAGGAGCCCTGGCTCATTTCGTGGTGCGCCGAGACGACGAGATGGTCGCCGCCGAAGCCTTCCTCGGCGCCGTCGATCGTCAGTTTGGCGCCGGCGGCCACGCCGCGCAGCGTCGCGACGCCGCGCGAGACGTGCTCGCCGGCCTGCAGCGCGTTCATGCGCGCCTTGGCGCGACGCTCGCCGACGCCGGCGACGCTGTAGCGCCCGGGGTAGTTGTAGATGTGGCCGTGCTGCGTCAGGTCCGACGAGGAGTCGGCGTCCTTCGCCAGCGAAGCGCCGGGGTTGCGGTAGTCGTAGTCGTCGACCGTCACCTTGCCGGTGCGAATCGAAAGGCTCGGCCGCCACGACCGCAGCGCCTCGGCGACGTCGCCGGTCCCTGCGCGGCGTCCGAGATCGAGGTAGGCGGTCTCATAGCCGGGATAGGGGTCGTGGCTGAACGGGCTGTCGGAGAACACCAGCGTGTGCTTGCCGTTCTCGTGCCTGAAATGGAAGTAGACGCCCTCGTCCTCGAGCAGCCGCATGATGAAGTTGAGGTCGCTCTCGTTGTACTGCACGCAGTACGGAATTGTCTCGAGCGATCCGTCCAGCGAGAACTCGAAGTCGCCGTAGCCGTATTCGCCGAACAGCGTCTCGATGATGTCCTGGGCCGACTGCTCGTGGAAGATGCGGCAGTTCTCGCGCAGCGACATGAACCACAGCCAGGGGCGGGCGACGATGCGGTAGGCGCGGTTGCGTCCGCGCATGCCCCGCGCGACGATGTCGGTGACGTATCCGTTGAAATGGCGCGGCTCGTCGGCGCTCATGCAGTCGACGGCGATGGTGATGTTGGTGCCGAGCAGCGCCTTCATGTCGACCTCGGGCGCCTCGGAGAGCGCCTCGATGTCCATCTCGAAGTTGCGGCTCAGACCTTCCTCGACGCGCATCGAGACAAAGGCGAGAACGTCGTCGCCCAGCGACGTGCCGAGGCGCATGCTGCGGGTTGCCTGTTTCAGCGCCATGTGTCCACTCCGGTCCGACGGCGGGCCCCTCGCGCATCCGTCCCGCCTCGCGCCGCGCCTCGACGCTATCATGTCGGCGGCGCGCGTGGCGAGGCGCAAGCTGGCGCAGGCCGGCGATAAGCTCTTCGACTTGTTATCATCCGGAACGCCCGTCACGCGCTGTGACGCAAGACACAGTGTGGCGGATGCGTTAGCAGTATGGAGATCCCGCATTGAATGGAGGAGCAGTCATGCGCACGACACTCGCTATGGCAGCCTGCGCCGCCCTGACCCTGGGGCTCGGCGCGGCGCAGGCGCAGAACAGCGCCGACATCGTCCGCAGCCTAACGCTGCAGAATGAGATGAACAGCGCCGCGCCGCGGGGAGCGACCCGCGGCATCGGCGTCACCGCCGGCGGCGGCTCCACGACCACGGGCGACGCGCGTGTCGAGACGAGCGTCAGCGCCGCGCCGCAGGACGACCGCCCGCTCGTGACGCCCGCCAGCCTCGGCGGCGACGTCCCCGACCTGCCGCGCGACGTGCAGGTCAACCTGAAGATCACCTTCGAGACCGGCAGCGCCTACATCCGGCCCTCTTCGGCGCGGCTCCTCGGCGAGCTCTGCACCGCGCTCAAGCAGATGCCGGTGGAGCAGCGCTTCTTCATCATCGGCCACGCCGACGCCAGCGGCGCGGCGGAGACCAACCGCCGCCTGTCGCAGGCCCGCGCCGAGGAGGTTTCCCGCCATCTCCAGCGCGAATGCGGCGTGGACCAGGCGCGGCTGCGCCCGGTCGGCCTCGGCGAGACCCGCCTGCTGGAAGGCGTGCCGCCGATCTCCGAGGAGAACCGCCGCGTCGAGATCGCCGTCGACAACAGCTGAACGGCGCCGGGCGGCCCGCCGCCCCTCGCGCCGCCCGGCTCGCCGCCCCGGCCGAGGCGTCGTTCGTCCGGTCTCCGCCGTACGGCGCAGCGACGGCCGCAGCGCGGGCATGTGGGTGGAACGCGGGCGAGGCATGGACCTTAGGACGGGGCGCTTGCGGCGCGTTTTATCTGGACGCGCCGGGGTTTATGCTGTCAGCGTGCGCGACGCGCCGGCGAGGGCGCGAGCGGCGGGGGGGCCGCCGAGACGCGGCGACGCCCGAACCTTTCGGCCGCTGCGCCGCTGTCCCGGCGCGACCCCGCTCGACTGGTGCGACCGATCCCTTGGGGGGGTGCGGCATGAGCGAGACTGAGACCGACGCGCCGGCGAAGCCGCTGTCCGCGGCGCTCTACGAGGGCGTTTCGGCGGACGCTCCCGCGGGGCCGGCCCCGAAGCGCGAAGACGTCGCGCCGCTGCGTGAGCTCTGCGAGGGCAAGCAGGGCACGTATGTCAGCGAAGAGAACCCCAACATGGGCGGCTCGCCGCCCGATTTCCGCGCCGCGCGCACCCTGTGCATGGAGCTGCTGGAGCGCTCGCGCGACATCAGGGTGCTGGTGCGGCTGGTGCAGGCCGAGGCCAACACCGCCGGCGCGCCGGGGCTGCACGCTGCGCTGCATCTGCTGGACGCCTGGCTGCGCAAGGACTGGGAGGCGCTTCACCCCGGTCCGGCCGACGACCGCCTGGCCCGGCGCGAACGCGCGCAGGCCTTCGCGCCGCTCACCTCGCCCGCCCTCGCCGCGGCGGTCGAGTCGGTGCGGCTCTTCAAGGGCGCGGGGCTCGACGGCGACATCAGCCTGCGCGACTTCCTGCTCGCCTCGGGTCGGCGCACGGCCGCCGCGGGCGAGGTGGCGCGGCCGCCCGAGGGGTTGGCCGAGGTCATCGCGCGGGCCAAGGCCGAGGAGACGGTGATCGCCGCGGCGAAGGCGCTCTCGGCGTCGTCGGCCCTGCTGCGCGCCATCGAGACGACGCTCAAGGGCGCGCCGGAGTTTCCTGCGCCGCGCTTCGACCGTCTGGTGCAGGCCGTCGATCAGCTTGCGAACGCCGTGAAGCCGTTCGCCGTCGCGCCCGGCGCCGCGGCCGAGGAAGGCGAGGCGGGCGACGAGGGCGAGGCCGCCGCCGCCCCCGCCGCGGCCTCGGCGCCGATCGGCGCGCTGACGTCGCGCGAGGCGGCGCTCGCGCTGCTCGACGAGGTCATCGCCTATTACGCCGTCTCCGCGCGCTCCAGCCCGCTGCCGCTGGCGCTGCTGAAGCTGCGCGGGATGCATGCGGCGTCCTATCCCGAATGGGTCGCGGCGCTGGCCGCCGACGGGCCGGACTACGCGGCGTTGACGATGAGCGGCGTCGACCCGGCGGAGCTCGACGCGTTCGTCCCCGAGGAAGGCGCGGCCGGCGCCGAGACGCCGTCATGGGCGTCCCCGCTTGCGGCCGCGAAGGCCGCGCTTGCGGCGCTCGCCGCCGCCGCCCCGGCGCCTGCAGAGTCGGCCGCCGCCGCGGAGAGCGCTGGCGGGCAAGGCGAAGCCGACGGCGAAGGGGAGGCTGGCGGCGCCGAGGGCGAGGCGGCCGACTC
>CAYGUQ010000296.1:0-5767 GCA_964352995.1 uncultured Rhodobacterales bacterium | reverse complement strand
GCGCACCGCCAGCGGGGCCGCCGGCGCCGCGTCGGGCCCGCCGGGGCGCACGAGCGCCGTCGCGCCCTCGACGCGCTCCACGGCCGCGTCCAGCACCGCCGAGCGGCCGATGAAGCGGGCGACCTCCTCGGAGGCCGGCCGGGCGTAGACGTCCTCCGGCGCGGCGACCTGGAGAAAGCGGCCCGCCCCCATCACGGCGACGACGTCGCCCAGCGCCATCGCCTCGCGCTGGTCATGGGTGATGTAGAGCGTGGTGACGCCGGCGCGGGCGTGGAAGGCCGCCAGCTCCTCCTCCATCGCCGCGCGCAGGTGGGGGTCGAGATTGGCCAGCGGCTCGTCCATCAGCACCGTGCCGGCGCGGCTGGCGAGGCAGCGCGCGAGCGCGGCGCGCTGGCGCTGGCCGCCAGAGAGCGCGGCGGGCGCGCGGTCCGCGAAGGCCTCCATCGACACGCTGCGCAGATGGCCCATCGCCTCCTCCAGCGCGGCGCGGCGCGGGGCGCCGGCGGCCTCCACCGGGAAGGCGACGTTGCGCGCCACGCTCATGTGCGGCCAGAGCGCGTAGGACTGGAACACGACGCCGACGCGCCGCGCCTCGGGCGCGACATGCAGGCCCGGCCCCGCCACGGCGCGCCCGTCAAGGGAGATCGCGCCGGCGTCGAGCGTCTCCAGCCCCGCGACCAGCCGCAGGAGCGTGGACTTGCCGCAGCCCGACGGGCCCACCACCACGAGGAACGCGCCCTGCGGCAGGTCCAGGCTTACGCCGTCCACCGCCGCCTCCGCCCCGAAGCGCTTCACCGCGCCCTCGATCCGCACGCCCATGAGCCTCTCCCGCCGTCGTCGTCGGCCCTGCTTTAGGGCGCGGCGGCGGCGGCGTGAACCGGGTCTGGCGGCGTCGGGGCTGAAGGAGGTTCCGACCTCAGGCTTCGAGCATGCGGCGCAGGAGCTCGACGTCCTCGGCGATCTGGGCGTCGCTCTCGGCGAGCTGCTCGACCTTGCGCACGGCGTGCATGACGGTGGTGTGGTCGCGCCCGCCGAAGCGGCGGCCGATCTCCGGCAGGGACTTCGACGTCAGCGTCTTGGAGAGGTACATCGCCACTTGGCGCGGCCGCGCCACCGCGCGGGCGCGGCGCGCCGAGGTCATGTCGGAGAGGCGCAGGCAGTAGTGGTCGGCCACCTTCCGCATGATCTCCTCGATGGTGATCTTGCGGTCGTGCTGCTTGAGAAGGTCGGCGAGGCATTCGTTGGCCACGTCGAGCGTGATCGGCCGGCCGACGAGCGTGGAGAACGCCACCAGCCGCGTCAGCGCCCCCTCCAGCACGCGCACGTTCGAGGCGATGCGGTGGGCGAGGAAGGTCAGCACCTTGTGGTCGATGGTCAGACCCGGATGGGCCGCGCAGGCGGCCTCGGCCTTGGACTGCAGGATGCCGAGCCGCAGCTCGTAGGTCGTGGGGTGGATGTCGGCCACCAGCCCCCATTGCAGCCGCGAGCGGATGCGCTCCTCCAGCCCGTCGATCTCGCCCGGCGCGCGGTCGGCGGAGATGACGATCTGCTTGCCGGCGTCGATCAGCGCATTGAAGGTGTGGAAGAATTCCTCCTGCGTGCCGTCCTTGCCGGCGATGAACTGCACGTCGTCGACCATCAGCACGTCGACCGAGCGGAACGCCTGCTTGAAGCCGATCGTGTCCTTGCTGCGCAGCGCCTGGATGAACCGGTACATGAACTGCTCGGCGGAGAGGTAGAGCACCTTCTTGCGCGGATGCAGCTCGCAGAGCCGCCAGCCGATCGCGTGCATCAGGTGGGTCTTGCCGAGGCCGACGCCGCCATGGAGGAATACCGGGTTGTAGGCGACGGCGTCGCCTTCGGCGACACGTCGCGCGGCGGCGTGGGCGAGTTCGTTGGGCTTGCCGACGACGAAGCTGTCGAAGGTGAAGCGCGCGTCGAGCGGCGCGGAGGCGGGGTCCTGCCCGCCGACCTCGCGCCGCCCGCCCTGCGCCGCGCCGGGCGCGGCGTCATGCGGGGCGTCTCGAAGGGCCTCGACGGCTTCGGCCGCGGCCCCCTCGCCCTCCGCGTCGCGCTCTGCGCCGGGCGCCGGACCGGTCTCCGCCGCGGCGACCGCCACGCGCTCGATCGGCATCCGCGCGGCGCGCAGGGCGACCGCGATGTGATCGGCGTAGGTGCGCGTGACGTAGTCGGCGATGAAGCGGGTCGGCGCGCTGATCCGCGCGACGCCGTCCTCCACGGCGATCAGCCGCAGCGGCGTCACCCAGCGCGCATGGGCGGCCGGGCTGAGCTTGGCGCGCAGGCTGTCGCAGGCCGCGCGCCAGGCGACGCCGGGCTCGTCGCCGACCTGGCCGCCCTTGACCACATGCGGCCCCGAGTGCGGCCCCGGATGCGGCCCTGGCGCGCCGCGCAGCGCGCCGCCGCCGCGGGACGGCTCTCGCCCCGAGCGCGCCGGTCCGGCGGCCCCGTCGCCGGGCGTGACGCCCCCCGCGCTCAAGACTGCCTCCAGGGAAGGCCGCGGGCCTTCCAGCCGTTGCGCCGCCCGCGGCGGCCCTCGGCGTCGAGGTCGCCCTCGAATCCCTCGACGATGTTGAAGCAGGCGACGACGCGGCCCGTCTCGGCGAATCGCGCCTGCATGGTCCGCGCGGCGGCGTCCGAGCGCGCCCCGGAGCGACAGAGAAAGAGGATGCGCGCGCAGCCCGTGTCGTCGGCCGCGCGCTCGACGGTCTCGACGAAGGCGGGATTGGGAACGCCGCCGGGGAACTGCGTCCACTCCACGAAGGCGATGGCGGACCCTGCGTCGCCGAGGTCGGGCGCGCCCACGAAGGTCCATTCCGCGCGGCTGCGCACGTCGACGATGAGGGCGTCCTCGCCGGACGACGCCATCCGCCACGCCTCGTCGGGCGTGACCACGCCGATGTCTCCAGCCGACGGAGCCGTCATCTCGTCACCTCTCTGTCATGCATGGCCGTCGTGAGTCGCCGCCGAAAGGGTATGCCCGCGACGAAGCCGGTCGCAACTGGAACCAGCCATGAACAGGCGCTTTCATTCAAAATTACTTGGTTGACAGAGGAAACTACTGAATAGGCACACAAAATTACTTTGAAGCGACTTCACGGATGCAAGCTCCGCGAATGCTGCCGGAGGATACTCCGCAGCCGCTCCGATAGGCAACGATCTTGGAAGGCGCCTCCCCGCGACCTATTGCGGCGTTCGGGTGACGCAGAGACGACAGGGCCCGCCGCGGCGCGCGGCGGGCCCTGTCGAAGGCCGAAAACGGTTGGACGGTCGGGTCAGACCGGCTGCATGACCTTCACGCGGTGCGCGAGGCGCGAGATCTTGCGTGCGGCGGTGTTGGCGTGGAGCACGCCCCTGGACGCGCCGCGCATGATCTCCGGCTGCGCGGTCTGCAGCGCGGTGCGCGCAGCGGCGGGGTCGCCGGCGAGGATCGCCTCCTCCACCTTGCGGATGAAGGTGCGGATGCGCGAGCGGCGCGCCGTGTTGACGGCGGTGCGCTTCGCGGTCTGGCGGATGCGCTTCTCGGATTGCGGCGTGTTGGCCATCGTCTTCCCGTAATCTCGTCGCCGGCGCCGGTGTCGGAAGCGCCGCGCGAACCTCAGGTCCCGTGCGAAGCGCGCTGATACGCTCCCCTGCCCGCCGATGTCAACGCCCGTGGCGCGGGCGCGCGGCGCCAAGGCCCTCTCAGCGGTCCTTGAACTGCGGCTGGCGCTTGTCGATGAAGGCCTCCATGCCTTCCTTCTGGTCCTCGGTGGCGAAGAGCGCATGGAACATCCGGCGCTCGAATCGCACGCCCTCGCTCAGCGTCGTCTCGTAGGCGCGGTTGACCGCCTCCTTCGTCGCCATCACCGCCAGCAGCGACTTCTCGGCGATCTTGGCGGCGGTGGCGACGGCCTCGTCGACGAGGCTGTCGGCGGGCACGACGCGGCTGACGAGCCCGGAGCGCTCGGCCTCGGCTGCGTCCATGAACCGCCCGGTGAGGTTCATCTCCATCGCCTTGGACTTGCCGACGAATCGGGTGAGCCGCTGCGTGCCGCCGGCGCCGGGCATCACGCCGAGGTTGATCTCGGGCTGGCCGAACTTGGCGTTGTCCGCGCACAGGATGAAGTCGCACATCATCGCCAGCTCGCAGCCGCCGCCGAGCGCGTAGCCCGCGACCGCGGCGATCACCGGCTTGCGGGTGCGGGCCGCGGCCTCCCAGTTGCGGGTGATGAAGTCCTCGCGGAACGCCTCCACGAAGCTCTTGCCCTGCATCTCCTTGATGTCGGCGCCGGCGGCGAAGGCCTTCTCGGAGCCGGTCAGCACGATGGCGCCGATGGCGTCGTCGGCGTCGAAGCGCGCCAGCGCCTCGCCGAGCTCCTCGACCAGTTCGGCGTTCAGCGCGTTCAGCGCCTCGGGCCGGTTGAGGCGGATCAGCCCGACATGGTCCCGGGTCTCGACGATGATCGTCTCGTAAGCCATTGCGGCGGTCTCCGATGGATGGGCCGGGCGGCACTATCGCAACGCGGCGCCGGCGATCAAGCGCCGTGTTAACGCGTGGACCGGTTCACCGCTGGCAGCGGGGGCACCAGAAGGACGACCGCGCGCTCTGCACGAGCCGCCCGACGACGCCGCCGCACCCGTCCCGCAGGCACGGCCCACCCTCGCGGCCATAGACGCGGAAGGCGTGCTGGAAGTAGCCCAGCTCCCCGTCCGCATGGCGAAAATCCCGAAGCGAACTGCCGCCGGCCTCGATCGCGGCCTCCAGCGTCTCGCGGATCGCGGCGGCGAGGCGCGCCACCCGCGGACGGCTCAGCGACCCCGCCAGCCGCGCCGGCGCGATCTGCGCGCGGTGCAGCGCCTCGCAGACGTAGATGTTGCCGAGGCCGGCGACGATTCGCTGGTCGAGCAGCGCCGCCTTGATCGGCGTGCGCCGCCCCGCGAGGCGCGCGGCGAGATGGGCGTCGTGGAAGGCGTTCGACAGCGGCTCGGGGCCGAGCGCGGCCAGCAGCCTGTGGCTTTCCAGCGTCGCGGTCGGCCAGAGGTCCATCGCGCCGAAGCGCCGCGCGTCGTTGAAGGCGATCCGCGGCCCGCCCTCGACATGGAAGACGACGTGATCATGCGCGGGCAGGCGCCCGGCGGCGTGGACGAAGTCGCCGACGGCGTCGGCCTCGACCAGCATCCGCCCCGACATGCCGAGGTGGACGATGAGCGTCTCGTCGCCGTCCAGCTCCGCGAGCAGGTACTTCGAGCGCCGGCCGAGCCTCAGCACGGTGCGCCCCGTCAGCCGCGCGGAAAACGCCTCCGGCAGCGGCCAGCGCAGGTCGGGGCGGTTCTGCTCGACGCGGGCGAGGCGGCGCCCCTCCATGACCGGCGCGAGCCCGCGGCGCACGGTCTCGACCTCGGGGAGTTCGGGCATGCGGTCTCGGCCTTTCGGATGCGTCGGCCCCGCCGCGCGACGGGCCGACTTCGGCGCCCGGCGCGGACGGTCCATTCGTCACGCCGCGCAACATGGCCCTTTCCGCCCGCCCGCGCTAGCTTCCGGCCCGACAGACCAGAGGGACGACGCGCGCCATGGCCGAAGACGACCAGCCCACCACCCATTTCGGCTACCAGACCGTGCCGGAGGGCGAGAAGGCCGGGCGCGTCCACGGCGTATTCACCTCCGTGGCGGCGCGCTACGACCTGATGAACGACCTGATGAGCGGGCGCGTCCACCGCGTATGGAAGGAGGCCGCGCTCGACTGGCTGGCGCCGCGGCCCGGCATGA
>CAYGUQ010000295.1:0-5769 GCA_964352995.1 uncultured Rhodobacterales bacterium | reverse complement strand
TCTGGTGGCCGCGTCGCCCGGGAAGTTCGGGTCATCGAGCAGGGCCTGCACCCGGCGCGCCACCACCGGCGACCCCGGAGCGCTCCAGCATGACGAACACGCCCGCCGAGAACCGCGCG
Organism: uncultured Rhodobacterales bacterium; assembly: GCA_964352995.1. Lineage (GTDB taxonomy): Bacteria > Pseudomonadota > Alphaproteobacteria > Rhodobacterales > Rhodobacteraceae > Rubrimonas. The sequence goes on along the minus strand of CAYGUQ010000295.1, from coordinate 5,650 downwards.
CAACCGCGCAGCGACGCAGACGCCCGCGCCCTGACGGTCATCATGGTCGCCGGGACCGTGGCGCTGGCGCTGAGTTTCGGGGCGCGCTCGATGTTCGGCCTCGTGCTGGAGCCGATGTCGGCCGATCTCGGCTGGCCGCGCGAGACCTTCGCCTTCTCGCTGGCGATGCAGAACCTCGTATGGGGTCTCGCCCAGCCGCTCTTCGGGATGATCGCAGACCGCTACGGCGACCGCCGCGCGCTCTGGATCGGGTTCGTCTGCTATGTCGCGGGGATGCTGATCTCCGGGCTCGCGACGACGCCGCTCGGCCAGCATCTCGGCGCGGGGCTGCTGGTGGGACTCGGCGTCTCGGGCACCGCCTTCGGGCTGGTGCTGTCGGTGGTGGGCCGCGCGGCGCCGGAGCATCGCCGCAGCCAGGCGCTCGGGCTGGTCTCGGCGCTGGGGGCATCCGGGCAGGTGTTCATGCCGCTCATCGCGCAGCATCTGGTGATCGAGTTCGGCTGGCGCGAGGCGATCCTCGCCATGGCGCTGCTGCTGGCGCCGATGGCGCTGTGCATCCCCCGCCTCAAGGCCCCGGCGCCGAAGCCCGGCGGTCCGGCCCCGGTTCCGCTCGCCACGGCGATGCGCCGCGCCTTCGGTCATTCGAGCTACCTGCTGCTCTGCCTGGGCTTCTTCGTCTGCGGCTTCCACGTCGCCTTCATCACGGCGCATTTCCCCGCCTACGTCGCCGAGGTCTGCTCGGCCTTCACGCTGATGGGGCGGGAGGTGTCGCCCGAGGCGCTCGGCGCGGCGACGATCTCGTTGGTGGGCCTCGCCAACATCGCCGGCACCCTGCTCGCGGGGCGGCTGGGGGCGCGCTACCCCAAGCCCTACATCCTGTCGGGGATCTACGCCCTGCGCGCGGTGGTGATCCTCGCCTTCATCGCGCTGCCGCCGACGCCGCTCAGCGTCATCGTCTTCTCGCTGTCGATCGGCGTGCTGTGGCTCTCGACGGTGCCGCTGACGGCGGGGCTGGTGGCGACGATGTTCGGCCCGGCCTCGATGGCGACGCTCTACGGCTTCGTGTTCCTCAGCCACCAGGTCGGCGCCTTCGCCGGCGTCTGGATGGGCGGGCGGCTCTACGACCTCTATGGCGGCTACGAGGCGGTGTGGTGGCTGGCGATCGCGCTGGGGGTCATGTCCGCGGTCGCGCATCTGCCAATCCGCGACCGCGCCTGGGCGCCGGCGCCGGCCTGAAGCCGGGCCCGGCGGCGCTTCCCGATGCGTGACGCCTAAAGTCCCCCTTCCGCAAGCGGTTGCGAAAGCGCAGGCTTTCCCCTCGACGGACCCAAGCCCGAGGGGGAGCCGATGTCCAACATCGCCGGCAAGGCCTATGCGATGACGGTGATCACGCCGTCGCCGACAAACCGGACATGGATCAACCGGCTGCTGTTCATGGTCTCGCGCGGCGCGCCGGGCACGCTGGGCGGACTGCTCGGCCTCTCGCTGATCCACTTCGCGCGCTGGGTGATCGTGAAGCGCGACGAGTGGCCCGACCTCGGCAACGGCCCGCAAGACCTCAAATACGACTACATGATCTTCTGCTCCAACTTCAACGGCACCTGGGACCAGTACATCGACGCGTTTTCGGATGGCATCCCCAATGGTCTCAACCTGTTCTGGTATTCGGCGTTCCGCTATCCGAAGTCGATCCCGGTCACGGCGTTCAAGGACTACATCGTCCACAACCAGATCGACACCAACTACTACTACAACGCGACGCCCGGTTCGGCGCAGCGCGACGTCAAATGCGCGCTGAAGGTCCGCGCGGCGCTGGCAGACCTCGCCGAGCGCCACGCCCGAGAGACGCCGGAGCAGTTCGCGCAGAGCTACGCCCGCGCGCTCACGGCCACGCAGGGCTGCCTCGGCGAGCCCGGCTACGGCCCCGTCGCGAGCCTCTCCACCGAAGCCGCCGACGTGAACCGCGCCGCCGCCTTCCGCCGCGAGGGGGTCTGAGCCATGCCCAACTTCGACGCAGGCAGCTATTTCCTCACCGTGCTCGCCCCCATTCGCTCCGGCGCCGTCAGCGACGCGGTCGGGGCCGAAAGCTGGCATGAGCGCCTCGCGGCGACGCTGGAAAAGCTGCCCACCGCGCTCCAGTCCCCCGCGACGGAGCGCAGCGGCGAGCAGAGCCCCTTCGCCCGCAGCCTCCGCACCCACCTCGCGCGCTTCGTCGTCATCGACGACACGGTCTACAACGGCCGCCCGCCGCAGAACCCGGTGCTGACCTCGCTCTTCGGCCCCGACCCGATCGTCGCAGACGCGCCCGACCGGCTGAACAGCGCCTATCTGATGTTCGCCGCCGAGACCGACGCGGTGACCGAGGACGGCGCGCGCCTGCCCGCAACCCTGTCTCCCGCCGAGCAGGACGCCGTGCGCGACAGCTACGCCCGCCATCTGTGGGGCGTGATGGCGGACGAGTTGCGCGCCGTCTTCGGCTGCTGCCGGGGTTTCGAGAAGGTGGCCGACGCCGACGGCTTCGCGGCCTGGATCGCGCGCTGTCAGGTCGAGACGACGATGCCGTTCCACGACTACTGGACGCGCCCGCCGGCGCTGCCGAGCCTGCCGTTCAAGGCGATCCTCGTCGTCGCGCTGGCGCCCATCGCGGTTCTGCTGCTCGCGCTTCTCGGCTGGCTGGCCGGCATGGCGGCGACGCCCGTCGTCTCGTGGTTCGTCGACTGGCGGCCGGGCCCGACCATCGGCTGGGCGCTGCTCGCGAGCGTCCTCGCGCTCTGGGCGGTCTACCGCTTCGTCATGGGCCGCGGCGAGGCGCCGTTTCCGCCCCCCGGCGGAGCGAACCTGCCCGGCGTGCTCAAGTCCCTCTATCTCCAGCAGAAGTTCACGGATTTCGCGTCCGCCTCGCAGGAGCTGGACGCAGCCGGGCTGCACAAGGCCTTCGGCGCCTTCCTCGCCGAGCACCGGCCGGGCGAGGACGCGGGGCCGACCCAACCGCCCGGCGTCGTGCGTCTCGCGCAGCCTCAGGCGCCGCCGACCGCCCCCCGCGAGGCCCGCGTCGCCGCCGCGCCGACGAAGCCGCGCCGCGCCGCGAAGAAGGAGGGCTGAGCCATGGCGTCTCTCGATCTCGCCGACGTGCAGGGCAACGTCGCCCGCGCCTATGGCCGCTACAGCTTCCCCTTCGCCCGCTACTTCTTCCTGCAGATCACCGACGGCGCGGCGGGGCGGCGCTTCATCGAGGCGATCCGGCCCCGCGTCACCACCGCCGCGGCGTGGACCGTGAAGCCGCAGGTGACGCTGAACGTCGGCTTCACCTTCTTCGGGCTCTGGGCGCTCGGGCTGCCGACGCGCACGCTTCAGGGCTTCCCGACCGAGTTCGCCGACGGCATGAAGGCCCGCGCCTTCATTCTCGGCGACCGCAGCCCCGCGCTGACCGAGGAGGAGGCCCGCGGCTGGGACGCCGCGTGGGACCCGATCTGGCGCGACAACGCCCCCGGCACCGCGCGCGAGGTCCACGTCTTCCTCTCGATGAACGCGCAAGCGAAGCCCGGCCGCGCCGAGCCCGTCGACGCGCTGGAGGAGCAGACGGCCTGGCTGCGCGAGGTCTGCGCCGACCATTGCAGCGGCAAGGTGCGCATCATGGAGGGCCACGGCCGAGACGGCGCGGCCGACTTCCAGGAGGGCCGCGCCGTGTTCGCGACGCTGCCGAACGGCGCCCTGGTCCCGACCCCCCGCGAGCATTTCGGCTTCACCGACGGCATCGGCGACCCGGTCTTCAAGGGCCAGACCTCGGGGGCCGCCGAGCGGACCCGCGTGATCGGCCGCGGCAAGTGGATGGACCCGAAGAAGGGCTGGGAGCCGCTGGCTGCCGGCGAGTTCCTGCTCGGCCACGCCGACGAGAGCCAGGAGCTGCCGCCGGCGCCAAGGCCCTGGGGCTTCTCGCGCAACGGCGCCTTCATGGTCTGGCGCAAGCTGCACCAGAACGTCGCGAGCTGGGAGAGCGTTTGGGCGGCGGAGGCCGCGCGCTACGCCCGCATCTTCGGCGTCTCCGAAGACGAGGCGAAGGTGACGCTCAAGTCCAAGGCCGTGGGGCGCTGGCCCGACGGCATCCCCCTCGCTCGCGCGGGAAACCATGCGGCGTGGATGGCCGAGCGCGCGCGGCTCGGCTTCGACGACCCCGACCCGACGACGGCCGCGCAGAACGTTGCGCGCTGGCTCGGCGGGACCGAGCCGTCGGATTTCCGCTACGCCGCCGACATGGCCGGCTACGACTGCCCGAACACAGCGCATCTGCGCCGCGTCAACACCCGCGACTATCTCGACCCGCTCAACGCGCCCTCGGGCGGCAACCCGAACGCCACGAGCCAGCTCAACAAGCGCCGCCGCATCCTGCGCCGCGGCCTGCCCTACGGCGCGGAGGGCGGCGACGACCATACCGAACAGGGCGTGGTGTTCATGGCGATCTGCGCCAGCCTGCAGCGCCAGTTCGAGTTCATCCAGCAGCAGTGGATCAACTACGGCCTTGATTTCAATGCTGGAAACGACACCTGCCCGGTGCTCGGCGACCACTCCGTGCACCGCCGCTTCACAGTCGCCGCGCGGCCGGGAGACGGCGCGAAGCCCTACATCGTCGACAGCCTGCGCACCTTCGTCGAGGCGCGCGGCGGCGACTATTTCTTCCTGCCCTCGCTCACCGCGCTGCGGATGATGGGGCTCGGCGTGATCGACCCGACCTGATGGGCGCGGCGCTGTCCAACCTGCTCTCGACCCTGCTCGGCGCGCTGACGGCCGTGCTGGGGGCCGCGCTCGATGCGCTCGCCGCGGCGCTCGGAAACTGGCTGCGCGGGCTGGCGGGCCTCTGGGGCCTCGGCCGCCTCGCGTGGCGCGAGCGCAAGGGCGACGGGAGCCTCGCCGGGCGCGTCCTGCCCCATCTCGCCCGGCCAGCCGGCCAGCGCGACCTCTTCGCCGCGCTCCGCGCCTTCTGGCCGACGCTGAAGCTCTCCGCCGCGCTGGTGAAGGCCTATCGCAACGAAGGCACGGTGATCGTGACCCGCCGCGCCGACGTGTTGGAGGTGCTGCGCCGCGACGCCGACTTCGCCGTGGTCTACGAGCCGCGGATGCGCGAGATCACCGCCGGGCCGAACTTCTTTCTCGGGATGCAGCCGGGGCCCGACTACGAACGCGACGCGACCGCGATGCGGCTGGCGGTGCGCCACGCCGACGTGCCCGCCTTCGTCGCGCCCCGCGCCGCGGCGCTGGCGCGCGAGATCGTCGCCGGCGCGGGCGGCGCCCTCGACGTCCCCGCGCAGCTCGGCGGCCCGGTCGCCGCGGACGTGATCCAGACCTATTTCGGCCTCGGCCCCGCGCTCGGCGCGCCCGACCGCGCGACGATGATCGCCGAGGCTACGGCGATGTTCTGGTTCCTCTTCAACGATCTCGGCGCCGACCCCGAGGTCGGCGCGAAGGGCCGCGCGGCGGCGGCCTCGGCGCGGAAATGGCTCGACGCCGCCATCGCCGCGCGCAAGGCCTCGCCCGGCGAAGGCGACAGCGTGCTCGCGAGGCTCGCGGCGCTGCAGAAGGCGGGCGCGCCGGGGCTCGACGATCTCGGCGTCCGCAACAACCTGATCGGCCTCTACATCGGCGCGATCCCGACGCT
>CAYGUQ010000294.1:2245-5782 GCA_964352995.1 uncultured Rhodobacterales bacterium | reverse complement strand
CGCCGGCAAGCTCGACGGCATGCTCGCGGCCTGAGCCGCAGCCTGCGCCCCGGCCGTTCAGGCGCCGGGGCGCGCGGCGGCGGCGGCGGCGTCAGAGCGCCTCGTCGTCGGGATACCAGTCGGCCCGGCGCACCTCGGCGGCGTCGCCGACCATCGCGGCGAAGGCCGCGGGGTCCTGCGTGCCGCCGTCGCGCCCGCGATAGTGGTAGGGATAGACGTAGCGGGGCCGGAACGCTGCGACGGCGGAGGCGGCGGCCTCGGCGTCCATCGTGAAGGGCAGGTTCATGCACAGGAAGGCGAGGTCGACGCCCTCCAGCGCCCGCATCGCCTCGGTGTCCTCGGTGTCGCCGGAGATGTAGACGCGGAAGCCGTCGAAGTTCAGCACGTAGCCGTTGTCGCGCCCGACGGGGTGAAAGTTCATCCGCCCCTCGGTGATGTTGTGGGCGGGGGCGGCGTCGATGGCGACGGCCTTCCACGACGCGCTCTCGCCGTTGGCGATGGCGGTGGCCCTGCCCTTGAGCGCCTCGGGCAGCATGCCCAGCACGTCGGGGCAGGTGACGATCGCCGCGCTCTCGCCGGCGAGCGCGGCCAGCGTCTCGGCGTCGTAGTGGTCGCCGTGGCGGTGGGTGACGAGGATGAGGTCGGCCGGCGGCATGGCGGCGTAGGCGGCGGGGTCGCCCACGGGGTCGCAGTAGATCGCGCCGAGCGGCGTCGTCAGCACGAAGGAGGCGTGGCTGACGGGATGGACGCCGATGTCGCCGCCGGCCGTCTCGAAGACGTCGCTCGCGCGGGACGTGAACGGCAGGACGGTGACGAGGCCTGCCGCCGCGCCAGTCGCCAGAATGTCGCGTCGGGTGGGTTTCATGCGCCTCTCCGTGGTCGGCGACGCGAAGATCGCGCCTTGGAGCCTGTCAGCTTAGGGCGCCCTGCGCGCGCGCCAAGCGCCCTCCCCCGGACGTCGCCTCACAGGCCGGCGAGGCGCAGGAGGTGGAACGCCGCCATGCCGGCGACGATGGCGGGCAGCAGGCTGCGCAGCCAGGCGCCCACCGCCAGCGCCAGCCCCGCCGCGATGAAGGCGTGCGGCGCGGCGACGCCCCCCGTCGCGCGGTCGAAGGCGACCAGCGGCGCGATGATCGCCGGCAACACCGCGGTCGGCACGTAGGCGAGCGCGCGCGCGAGCCAGGGCGGCGGCGCGGAAGCCCCGAAGAGGCCGAGGCCGGAGAAGCGGATCAGGTAGGTGACGAGGCCGAGCCCGAGGATCACCGTCCAGACATAGCCGCCGTCCATGCCCTGCGCCGCCTCGGCGCCCGTCTCGGCCCCGCTCATCGCGCCAGGGCCCGTTCGGCGAGCAGCCCCGCGGCGATGCCGAGCGCGGCGGCGGCCATCAGCCCCAGCCCCAGCGGCAGGAAGGCGAAGGCGAGCGCGCCGCCCGCCGACGCCATCGCCGAGATCGCCTGCGGCGCGGTGCGCAGCATCGGCGCGAAGACGGCGATGAAGGTGATCGGCACGGCGAACTCCAGCGCCCACTCCTGCGGCAGCCGGGCGCCGAAGAGCGCACCCGTCAGGCACCCCGCCAGCCACGCGGCGATGCAGACCAGCCCCACGCCGAAATAGAAGCCGAATCGGTCCGTCAGCCCTTCGTCGGGTGCCTCGGCGTAGCGGCGGATCGAGAAGGCGTAGGACTGGTCGTGCAGCGTGTAGGCGGCGAGCGCGCGCGTCGCCAGCGGCGCGCCGGGCCACTTCTGCGCGATGTGGGCGGAATACATCGCCATGCGCAGGTTCACCACCGCGCCGGTGGCGACGGCCAGCCACGCCGGCGCGTCGTCGGCCATGAGCTGAAGGGCGGCGAGCTGCGAGGCGCCGGCGATCACCACCACCGTCATCGCCATGGTCTGCGCCACGTCGAGGCCCGCCTGCACCGACAGCGCCCCGAAGATCAGGCCGAACGGGAATGTCGCGATCTGCGCCGGCGCGCCTGCGAGCGCGCCGCGCCAGAATGCCCTGAGAAACACCGCGTGAAGTCCTTTGGGGAGGCTCCTCGCCTGCTATCGCATCTTGACCCCGCCCGCCAATGGCCTTTGGTGATGACCCATGTCCGATCTCGCGACGCCCCCCGACGGCGCGTTCCTCATCGCGCCAGACCCCGCCGACCCGCGCCTGACGCGGGCCGTGGAGGGCGTCGACCATGACGGCCGCGCCGTGGCGATCCGCGTCGTGGAGGAGCGGCCCCTGACGATCTTCCTCAACGGGCAGGAGATCGTGACGGCGATGACCATCGGCGACCATCCGCGCCTGCTCGCGGTGGGCTACCTGCGCAATCAGGCGATGCTGCGGGCCGACGACGTCGTGACCTCGGTCGACTACGACGACGAGCTCGAGACGGTCGTGGTGCGCACCGAGCGCGCGACCGACTACGAGGAGAAGCTCAAGAAGAAGACGCGGACCTCGGGCTGCGCGGTCGGCACCGTGTTCGGCGACATGATGGAGACGCTGGAGGGCGTGACGCTGCCGGCGACGACGGTGCGCGCGAGCGACCTCTATGCGCTGGCCAGGCGCATCAACACCCAGCCGAGCCTCTATCTCGAAGCCGGGGCGATCCACGGCTGCGTGCTGTGCGAGGGCGACCGGCCGCTGGTCTACATGGAGGACGTCGGGCGCCACAACGCGGTGGACAAGATCGCCGGCTGGGCGTTCCTGAACGGCGTGGGGCTCGGCGACAAGCTGCTCTACACCACCGGGCGGCTGACCTCGGAGATGGTGATCAAGACCGCGCTGATGGGCTGCCCGGCGCTCGCCTCGCGCTCCGGCTTCACCGGCTGGGGCGTGGAGATCGCGCGGGAGGTCGGGCTGACGCTGATCGGGCGGATGCGCGGGCGGCGCTTCGTCTGCCTCTCCGGCCCCGAGCGCGTCGTCTGGGACGCCGACCCCGACGCGGTGGAGGACGAGAGCCCGCGCCACCGTCGCAAAAGCGCGCAGGAGGGCTTCGATGACGGCTGAGCGGATGGCCCAGACGCTGGTGATGGCCGAAGGCGCGACGGAGGTTCAGGCGGCGCAGGTCGAGGCGCTGGCGGCGGCGCGGGCGCTGATCGCGGCGCTGAAGCAGGAGGGCCGGCACCATGTGGCGTGCTCGGTGCTGACCGCCGGCGCGCGCTACACCGCCTGCAACCTGCAGTCGACGCTGCCGAGCGCGAGCGTCTGCGCCGAGGCGGTGGCGGTCGGCATGGCGTCGGTCGCCGAGCCGGGCGCGCCGATCATGTTCTCGGTGGCGGTGAACCGGCGCGGCGAGGTGATCCCGCCCTGCGGCTTCTGCCGCGAGCTGCTGACCGATTACGGCCCAGACGCCGCGGTCTGCGTCGGCGAGGAAGGCGGCGAGATGCGGCTGGCCAGCGTGCGCGCCCTGCTGCCCGACGCCTACAAGGGACATCTGCGCGGATGAGCTTCGCGCCGCCGGAAAGGATCGTCGGCGTCGTGCTGGCCGGCGGGCTCGCCACGCGCATGGGCGGCGGCGACAAGTGCCTGCTGGACGCCGGCGGGCGG
>CAYGUQ010000294.1:0-2235 GCA_964352995.1 uncultured Rhodobacterales bacterium | reverse complement strand
GGCTGGGGCCTGCCGATGGTCGCCGACGAGACGGCGGCGGGCGACGGGCCGCTCGCGGGCGTTCTGGCGGGGATGACGGCGGCGGCGGCGATGGGCGCGAGCCATGTGGTGACCGCCGCCGGCGACACGCCGTTCTTTCCGCGCGACCTCGCGGCGCGGCTCGTCTCGGCGGCGCGCGAGGCGGGGACGCCGCTCGCCTGCGCCGCGACGCCGGACGCGGAGGGGCGGCTCTGGGACCATCCGACCTTCGGGCTGTGGCCGGTCGCGCTGGCGGCGGATCTGCGCGCGGCGCTGGCGGGGGGCCTGCGCAAGGTGGTGCGCTGGACCGACGCGCACGGCTGCGCGCGCGCCGTCTTCGAGGCCGGCCCACCTGACCCCTTCTTCAACGTCAACACGCCCGAGGATCTGCGCGAGGCCGCGGCGCTCGCTGCGGCGCTGGCGCCGTGAGCGGGCTGCGCGTCTACGGCGTCGTCGGCTGGAAGAACGCCGGCAAGACCACGCTGATGGAGCGGCTGGTGGCGGAGATCACCGGGCGCGGCGTCTCGGTCTCGACGGTCAAGCACGCCCACCACGCCTTCGACGTCGACCACGAGGGCAAGGACAGCCACCGCCACCGCGTCGCCGGCGCGCGGGAGGTGCTGGTGTGCTCGGGCGCGCGCTGGGCCCTGATGCACGAGCTGCGCGACGCGCCGGAGCCGCCGCTGGAGGCGCTGCTGGAGAAGCTCTCGCCGGTCGATCTGGTGCTGGTGGAGGGCTACAAGCGCGACCGGCATTTCAAGGTCGAGGCCCATCGGCCCGAGACCGGCGCGCCGCTGATCGCCATCGAAGACCCCACGGTGCGCGCGGTGGCGAGCCCCGCGCCGCTGCCGGGCCTCGCGACGCCGTGGCTGCCGCTGGACGAACCGGCGCGCGTGGCCGACTTCATCCTGCGCGAGACGGGTCTGGCGTGAGGGAGGAGGCCGTGGGCCGCCTGTTCGACGTGATCGTCATGGTGGATTGGTCGGCGGCGGCGAAGCCGACCCCGGCGAAGCCGTCGCCAGACGCGGTGTGGATGGCCGCGGCGCGCGACGGCGCGGTCGGCGAACCGGAGTACTTCCGCACCCGCGCCGCCTGCCTCGACCGGCTCTCTGCGCTGCTGCGCGCGGAGGTGGCTGCCGGGCGGCGCGTGCTGGCGGGCTTCGACTTCCCGTTCGGCTGGCCGCGCGGGCTGGCGCGCGCCGTCACCGGAGACGACGCCGCGCTCGGCCTCTGGGCGTGGCTGGCGGAGGCGGTGGAGGACGCGCCGGACAATTCCAACAACCGTTTCGCGGTCGCGGAGCGGCTCAATGCGATGCTGCCGGGCGTCGGGCCGTTCTGGGGAAGGCCCGCGACGGCCGATCACCCCGGCGTGCCGGAGAAGGGGCGCGCGCGCGATGGTCACGGCCTGCCGGAGCGGCGGCTGGTCGAGGACGTCGTGAAGGGCGCGCAGCCCTGCTGGAAGCTCTACACGACAGGCTCGGTCGGCTCGCAGGCGCTGCTCGGCGTCGCGGCGCTGGAGCGGCTGCGACGGGCGCCGGGGCTGGCGGGGCAGGTTCAGGTCTGGCCGTTCGAGACCGGGCTGGCGCCGCCCTCGGCGCCGGCGTGCCTTGCGGAAATCTATCCCTCGCTGCTCAAGCCGGAGGCGCGGGACGGCGAGGTGAAGGACGCGGCGCAGGTGCGCGCGGTGGCGCAGGCCTACGCCGATCTCGACGCGCGCGGGGCGCTGGCGGCGCTCTTCGCCGCGGGGCCGGCGCTTTCGGCGGGCGAGCGCGCCGTCGTGGCGCGCGAGGAGGCGTGGATCCTCGGCGCCGGGGCCTCGCTCGCGCCGCCGGCGCCGCGGGCGCTGAAGGACGACTGCTTCGCCCTGCCGCCGGGCGTGGACTGGGAGCCGGTCGACGCCGCGCTCGCGCGGCTGCGGTCGCGCGTCGCCTGCGTCTGCGCGGCGGAGGACGCGGCCCTGGCTGAGGCCGACGGGCGCATCCTCGCCGAGCCTGCGCTGGCGCTGCGCGCCCACCCGCCGGAGCCGAACGCCGCGGTGGACGGCTACGCCTTCGCCCACGCCGCGATGGGCGCCGGCAGCGCCGCCCCGACGTTACGCGCGCGCCACGCCCGGCGAACTCATCCCCCTCGACATCAAAAAGCTCGGACGCTGCGAGCGCCCCGGACAGCGCGTCACCGGCGACCGGACGCGCCAGTCCACCCCGCGCGGCGGTAGAA
>CAYGUQ010000293.1:0-5825 GCA_964352995.1 uncultured Rhodobacterales bacterium | reverse complement strand
GGCGTAGATCTCGCGCGGCGCGCCGACCTGCAGCACCCGGCCGGCGGACATCACCGCGACGGCGTCGGACATGGTCAGCGCCTCCTCCTGGTCGTGGGTCACGAACACGAAGGTCACGCCGGTCTCGCGTTGCAGGCGCTTGAGCTCCGACTGCATCTCCTTGCGGAGCTTGAGGTCGAGCGCCGACAGCGGCTCGTCCAGCAGCAGCACCTTGGGCTTCGGGGCCAGCGCCCTCGCCAGCGCCACGCGCTGCTGCTGCCCGCCCGAGAGCTGGGAGGGGCGGCGCTTCGCCAGCGCCTCCATCTTCACCAGCGCCAGCATCTCCGCCACGGTCGCGCGCACCTCCGCCCTCGGGCGGTCGAGCATCTCCAGGCCGAAGGCGATGTTCTCGGCGACCGTCATGTGCGGAAACAGCGCGTAGGACTGGAAGACGGTGTTCACCGGCCTGCGGTTCGGCGGCATCGCCGCGATGTCGGCCCCGTCGAGCAGGATCGCGCCCTCGGTCGGATACTCGAAGCCGGCGATCAGCCTCAGAAGGGTGGTCTTGCCGCAGCCGGAGGGGCCGAGCAGCGTGAAGAAGCCGCCGCCGGGCAGGGCGAGCGACACGTCGTCGAGCGCGGTGAAGTCGCCGAAGCGCTTGGTGACGCGGCGGATCTCGATGGACGCCGTCATGCCGCGCCCGCGTCCGCGCCAAAGTCCGCGCCCGCGTCCGGCAGGGGCGCCCTCGCCGCGCCTCGGCGCGCGCCCGCGTCGCGAAGGGCCTCATGCGTCGGCGCCATGCCCGTCCCCGCTTCCAGTAGAGGGTTAACGTGGCGGATGCCGCGAAGGCGCGCAAGCGTCGGTTCGGCCGCGCGAAATTCCGTGCGCCTAGGCGCGCGCGGGTCCTGCGGCGGGGCGCGAGGCCCATTCGGGCGCGTCGGATCGCAGCGGGCCCGCCGCGCGGAGCCAGACCGGGCCCCGGCCGTCGATCTCGAAGGGAAAGCGCAGGCGCCGGGCGGGGCCCCAGCCGGTGGCCTCGACCGCGTCGGAAAGGTCTCCCGCAGCCGCCGGCGCCGGCGGCTCGCCGCAGGGTCGCAGGCCGGCGCCGGTCAGCAGCGCGGCGGTTCGCGCGAGCGAGAGTCGCGCCGAGCACAGCCGCCCGGTCTCCCGCCGGCGGCGCAGCGCGCGCAGGAGCGCGGCGGCCGTCAGGCAGCCGGTCGCATGGTCGAGCGCCTGCACCGGCAGCGGAACCGGGCGCTCGCCGCCCGAAAGCCGCATGCCGGCCTCGGCGACGCCGCAGCTCATCTGGACGAGGCTGTCGAAGCCGCGCCGCGCCGCCCATGGCCCCGTCCAGCCATAGGCGCAGAGGCTGACCTCGATCATCTCCGGCGCAAGGGCGCGCCGGCGGTCCTCGCCGTAGCCGAGCCCGTCCAGCGCGCCCGGGCGGTAGCCATGGACCAGCGCGTCGGCGCCGGCGAGCAGCGCCTCGAAGACCGAGCGATCCTCGCGGCGCGTGAGGTCCAGCCCCGCGCGGCGCTTGCCGAGCGTCGTCTCGGGCTCGACGCCCGGCTCGTCCCACCATGGCGGGTCGATGCGCAGCACGTCCGCGCCGAAGCCCGCGAGCAGCCGCGTCGCGACGGGGCCGGCCAGAACGCGCGTGAGGTCCAGCACCCGCAGGCCGCGCAGGGCCGTCGGCCGCGCGCCCGATCCGGTCTCGCGCCACGCGATCAGGGGCTCCGCGGCGACGGCGCGGCCCTGCGCGCTTTCGGCCCATGCGTCGAGCCCGTGCATGGCGGCCGCGGCCCCGCCGGCCGCGACCACCGCGTCCTCCAGCGCGTCCCGCCGCCATGCGGCCGTCGCCGCCGCCACGGCCGCCCGTTCGGGGGCTGCGCCGAGCGCCCGCAGCGCGGCGTCGCGATGGCGCGGCGCGTTGGTGTGCAGGCGGATCCAGCCGTCGGCGGCGCGGTAGTCCCCGGCCAGCGCGTCCCAAGGGGAGGCCGCCTCCCAGCCGATCGGGCGCAGCGTCGTCCCGAACCACAGCAGCGCAAGCCGGCGGTCGAGCGCGACGCGCCGCGCGCCCTCCAGCGCCGCAAGCTCCCGCGCCGCGGCCCTTGTCGAGGCCACCGCCAGATCGGCTGCGGCGAAGCAGGCGGCGAGCCCGGCCCGCCCGCTCTCCGCCACCGATACGTCCTGCGCGCGGTCGGGGCCGAGCGCCTCGTCGATCCGCTCTTCGAAGGGGTCCGTCATCGCCGCGCTCCGTCTCCTGCCACGTGGCGGGAGGAAAGCGCGGGATTGAACGGCGGTAAATCTTGATCAAGATAATCAACATGAACGGATCGGACTGGATCGACGCGGCGGTCGCCTGCGCCGCGCTCGGCGTCAGGCGGCAGAGCCTCTACGCCTATGTCAGCCGCGGCCTTGTGCGGGCGCAGGCGGATGCGGGCGACGGGCGCCGCAGCCTCTACGCGCGCGTCGACGTCGAGGCGCTGGCGCGGCGGTCGCGCCGGCCCCGCGCGCGGGCGGAGATCGCCGCGCAGGCGATCCGCTGGGGCGACCCGGTCCTCGCCACCGCGGTCTCGGAGGTGCGCGACGGCGCGCTGCGGTTCCGCGGGCGGCTGGCCGAGACCTGCGCCGAGACCATGAGCCTTGAGGAGACGGCGGCGCTGCTCTGGGGCGTCGACGCCGTCGCGCAGGATTGCGGGGCGGCGCCGGCCTGCCCGCGGCGCTGCTCTGCGGTCTCGCGGCGCTGAGCGGTCCGCGCCACGGGGGCGCGGGGCGCAGCGCGCGGGCGGCGCTGCTCGCCGACATCGGCGGGCGTCTGGACGGGTTTCTCGACGCCGATCCGGGGCGGTCGCCCTACGCCTTCGGCTTCGGCCACCCGCTCTATCCCGAAGGCGACCCGAGAGCGCGCCACCTGCTCGCGCGCCTGCCGCAGGCGGCGCCGGCGGTCCGCGCCGTGCGCCGCGTCGCGCGCCGTCTCGGCGCGCCGCCCAACATCGACGCCGCGCTCGCCGCGCTCAGCCTGTCGCGCGGGCTGGGCGAGGACGCGCCGTTCATCCTGTTCGCGACCGCGCGGTCTGCCGGCTGGATCGCCCATGCGGCGGAGCAGGCCGCGACCGGCGAGATCATCCGCCCCCGCGGCAGATACGCCCCGTCCGCCGGCGGCGGCTAGGCGCGGCGCGCGCCGCCATTGACCTCGCGCAAGGCCGCCGGGAGCGCGTTCGGCCATGGTCGCGGCTGGGCGGGAATGGCGCGCGAAGGCTGGCCGATGGCGACGACGAGGACCGAGGACAGGACGAGCGAGGCGGCCTCGGGAAAGGGCGCGCGGCCATGACGCTTCGCGCAGTCCTTCTCGCGGCCGGGATCGTCGCGGCGCTCGCCGTAGCCGTCGGCGTCGGGCTGGTCGCGACGGATGGCGACGACGGCGCGGCGGAGGGGTTTGCGCGCGCCGCGGGCCGGCTGGAGGCCGACCAGATCGACGTCGCGGCCAAGTATTTCGGGCGCGTCGCGCAGGTCGCCGTCCGCGAGGGCGCCATGGTGGAGCCGGGCGACGTTCTCGCGCGGATCGACGTCGCCGAGCTCGACGCCGCGCTGGACCGCGCCGAGGCCGAGACGGCGCTGGCCCGCGAGATGCGGGCGGAGGCGGAGGCCCTCGTCGTCCAGCGTCGCAGCGAACTGCGCCGCGCCGGGCACGACCTCGAACGCGCCAGCCAGCTGCTGGAGCGCGGCCACATGACGCCCGCCGACTTCGAGCTGCGCGAGACCGAACGCGACGTCGCCGCCGCGGCCCTGCGCGCCGCCGAGGCCGCCGTCGCCACGGCCGCGCGCCGCATCGCCGCGCAGGAGGCCGAGGCCCGTCGGATCGAGACGCAGATCGACGACGGGGAGCTGCGCGCCCCGGCGCTGGCGCGGGTGCTCTACAGGCTGGTCGAGCCGGGCGAGGTCGCCCCCGCGGGCCGCGCGCTGCTGACGCTGCTCAGCCTGGAGAACGTCTACATGGAGGTGTTCCTGCCCGCCGCCGAGGCGGCGCGCGCGCCCATCGGCGGCGAGGCCCGCATCGTGCTGGACGCGCTGCCGGACTATGCGATCCCCGCCGTCGTCAGCTTCGTCTCGCCCGAGGCGCAGTTCACGCCGCGGCAGGTTGAGACCATGGCGGAGCGCGAGAAGCTCATGTTCCGCGTGCGCGTCCGCATCCCGCCGGAGCTGGTCCGCGCGCGGTCGGCCCACGTCAAGACTGGGGTGAGGGGCGTCGCGTGGATCCGGCTCGACCCCGGCGCCGTCTGGCCCGAAGCGCTTGAGCGCCGCATCCCGCCCGAGTTCTTCGAATGACCGCGGCGGCGCGGCTGAGCGGCGTCGTCCACGCCTATGGCCGGACGAGGGCGCTGGGCCCGCTCGACCTGACCCTGCCGGCGGGCCGCCTCGTCGGGCTGGTCGGGCCCGACGGCGTCGGCAAGTCCACGGCGCTGGGGCTGATCGCGGGCGCGCGGCGCATCCAGTCGGGCCGCGTCGAGGCGCTCGGCGGCGATCTGGCCGACCCGCGCTGGCGGCGGCGCGTGCGGCCGAGCATCGCCTACATGCCGCAGGGTCTGGGACGGAACCTCTACCCCACGCTCTCGGTGCGCGAGAACGTCGATTTCTTCGCACGCCTCTTCGGCGTGCCGGCGCATGAGCGCGCCGACCGCATCGCGGCGCTGCTGGCCGCGACCGGTCTGGGGCCGTTCCCGGACCGACCTGTGGAGAAGCTCTCCGGCGGCATGAAGCAGAAGCTGGGCCTGTGCTGCGCGCTGGTGCACGACCCCCGGCTGCTCATCCTCGACGAGCCGACGACCGGGGTGGACCCGCTGTCGCGCCGCCAGTTCTGGGCGCTTGTGGCGCAGGCTCGGGCGCGAAGCCCGGGGCTGAGCGTGATCGTCGCCACCGCCGATCTCGACGAGGCGGCGGCCTTCGAGCGTCTGGCGCTGATCGACGCCGGCCGGCTGCTCGCCGAAGGCCCGCCGGCGGAGATCTGCGCCGCCGCAGGGGCGGAGACGCTGGACGGCGCCTGGCGGGCGCTGCGCGGCGGCGGCGCCCGCAGCCGCTTCTCGATCGCGCCGAGGCCGGCCGACGGCGCGGCGCCCGTCATCGTCGCCCGCGGCCTGACGCGCCGCTTCGGCGACTTCACCGCGGTCGCTGACGTCGACTTCGAGATCGGCCGCGGCGAGATCTTCGGCTTCCTCGGCTCCAACGGCTGCGGCAAGTCGACCACCATAAAGATGCTCGTCGGGCTGCTCCCGGCGAGCGCCGGCGAGGCCGCGCTGCTAGGCGCGCCCGTGCAGACGCGCGATCCGGAGGCGCGGCGGGCGCTCGGCTACATGAGCCAGGGCTTCTCGCTGTTCGAGGAGCTGACCGTGCGCCAGAACCTCGACCTGCACGCCCGCATCTTCGACATGGCCCCGCCCGAGCGGCGGGCGCGCGTCGCCGAGCTGGTCGGGCGGTGCGACCTCGGCCGATGGCTCGACCGGCGCGCGTCGGAGGCGCCGCTCGGCGTGCGGCAGCGGCTGTCGCTCGCCGCGGCCATCGTGCATCGCCCCGCGGTGCTGATCCTCGACGAGCCGACTTCGGGCGTGGACCCCGACGCGCGCGACCGGTTCTGGGAAATCCTCGCCGAGCTGTCGCGCGGGGACGGGACGACGGTGTTCGTCACGACGCATTTCATGGCTGAGGCGGAGCGCTGCGACCGCGTGGCGCTGATGCACGCCGGCCGGGTGCTGGCCTGCGACGCGCCCGCCGCGCTGATCGCGGCCGAGGGGGCGGCGACGCTCGACGACGCCTTCGTGGCGATGCTGGCGCGCGTCGCAGGCCAGCAC
>CAYGUQ010000292.1:0-5851 GCA_964352995.1 uncultured Rhodobacterales bacterium | reverse complement strand
ACGGCGACCCCGCCGCCCGCGTCATGGTGATCGGCGAGGCGCCGGGCCGCGACGATGGCCTCAGCCTCGGCGGCGGCCGCCGCGGGCGCGTCGGCCGCGGGCTTGGCGACGTTGGGCGCAGCCGGAGCGGGAGCGGCTTGCGCCCGCCGGGCCGGGATGGCGCGGTCGGCGGGTCCGCGCGCAGGCGCCTCGGCGGCGTCGGCTTGGCGCCGGGCCTCGCGCGCGGCCTGCGCGGCCTGCGCGGCCTCCTCCAGCGCGAAGCGGTCGAGCGGCGTCTCCGACAGCGCCTCGTCGCAGCCGAGCTCGACCTGCCACGCCAGCGCGGCGAGCGCGGCCTCGGGCGGCCAGCTCTCGACCGCGCCGCCGCTCATCGCGGGTCGATGGGGGCGGGATCGAGCGCGAGCGCGGCCTCCAGCGCGGCGGCGGCGCCGAGCAGCGGCCCCTCGCCCCTCGGGGCGCCGACGAGCTGCACGCCGATCGGCAGGCCCTGCGCCGTGAAGCCGCCGGGCAGGCTTAGCGCCGGACACGCCGTCAGCGTCACGCCGTAGACCACCGCGAGCCAGTCGATGTAGGTCTCGAACTCCACCCCGTCGCAGGAGGTCGGCCAGCGCGTCTCCACCGCGAAGGGCGTCACGCAGGTCGCCGGGCACACCAGCACGTCCCACTGCTCGAAGAAGGCGCGGGCGCGGGCGACGATGCCGGCGCGGAGCGTCAGCGCGCGGGCGACCTCCTCGCCGGTCAGCGCGAGGCCCTTCTCAGTGTTCCAGATCACCTCGGGCTTCAGCAGGTCGCGGTGGTTGCGCAGGCGCTCGCCATGGGCGCGGGCGAAGCCGAGCGCGCGCAGGGTCTGGAACGCCTCGTGCGCGCCGGAGAGATCCGGGCAGGCCTCCTCGACGGTCGCGCCCATCGCCTCGAAGCGCCGCGCGGCGGCGGCGACCGTCTCTCGCACGACGGGCTCCACCGGCGACAGGCCGAGATCGAGGCTGACGGCGACGCGCAGGGGGGCCTTGGCGGCGCGCGCCCATTCGCGGAACGGCCGCTCCGGCGCCGGCAGCGACACCGCCTCGCGCGGGTCGCGGCCCGAGAGCGCGTCGAGAAACAGCGCGCAGTCCTCGACCGTGCGCGCCATCGGCCCGTCGACCGAGAGCGGGTTGAACGGGTCGCCGGCGGGGCCGGAAGGCACGCGGAACGGGCTGGGGCGCAGGCCGACGACGCCGCAGAAGCTCGCCGGGTTGCGCAGGCTGCCGCCGAGGTCGGAGCCGTGGGCGAGCCACGCGCAGCCCGACTTGAGCGCCGCCGCCGAGCCGCCCGACGAGCCCGCGACCGATTTCGTCAGGTCGTAGGGGTTGCGGGTGGGGCCGAACACCTCGTTGAAGGTCTGCGCGCCGGCGCCGAATTCCGGCGTGTTGGTCTTGGCGTAGATCACCCCGCCGCGCGCCTCGACGCGCTCGGCGACATGGTCGGAGGTCGTGGAGACATGGTCGGCGTGGATCGGCGAGCCCCAGGTGGTGCGCACCCCGGCGACCTCGGTGAGGTCCTTGATCGCCACCGGGAGACCTGCGAGCGGCGCGCCGTCCGGAACCGCCTGCGCGCGGGCGCGGTCGAAGCAGAGCGTGGGCAGCGCGTTGACGCGGCCGTCCACCGCCGCGACGCGGGCCTCCAGCGCGTCGAGCAGCTCGCCGGTCGAGACCTCCCGCGCGGCCAGCATGTCGACGAGCCGCGCGGCGGTCATCGCGATCAGGTCGCTTCCGGCGTGGTCTCTCACAGCGCTTCTCCCTTCAGAAGGCGGGGCGTCTCGCCGGCGCGGCCGGCGGCGATGGCGACGAAGGCGCGCTTGAGCGCCGGGGCGCGCTGTACGAGCCCGAGGCCGGCGTCGCGCAGCGCCCTGAGCGGGCCGACGTCGTTGGAGAAGAGCCGCGTCAGCGCGTCCATGCCGAGGCTCATGCCGGCGGCGTCGAAGCGGCGCCATTGCTGGTAGCGCGCCAGCACCGCCGCGTCTCCGACATCCTCGCCGCGGCGGCGCGCCTCGGTCATCACCTCCGCCAGCGCCGCGACGTCGCGCAGCGCGAGGTTGAAGCCCTGTCCCGCGATGGGGTGGACCGAATGCGCCGCGTCGCCCAGCAGCGCGAGCCGCGGCGCGACGAACTCGTAGGCCAGCGCCATCTCCAGCGGCCAGGCCCAGCGCCCGCCCTCCAGGCGCAGCTCGCCGAGCAGGCCGCCGGCGCGCAGCGCGATCTCGGCGAGATAGCCGGCGTCGTCGAGCGCCGCGACGCGCTCGGCCTCGCGCGTCTTCTCCGACCAGACGATCGCGCTGCGGTCGCCGGGCAGCGGCAGCATCGCGAAGGGGCCGCCGGGGTAGAACGCCTGCCGCGCCACGCCGCCATGGGGCCGGTCATGGGCGACGGCGCAGACGAGCCCGGTCTGGCCGTAGGGCCTGACGGTCCAGCCCACGCCGGCCTTTGCGGCGAGCGCGGAGCGGCGGCCGTCCGCCGCCACCGCGAGCGCGGCGCGCAGGGTCTCGCCCGAGGCGAGGTCGACCTCCACGCCCGCGCCGTCGGGCCGGGCCGCGACGACCGAGGCGTCGGCGTCGTGGCGGATGTCGGGATGCTCGGCGACCGCCTCCAGCAGCGCCGGCCGCAGGAAGCGCGTCTCCAGCAGCGTGGCGAAAGGCGCGTCGGCGAGGCCGTCGCCGTCGATGCGCAGGCGCGTCGGGCCGATGGCGCCGGGGCGGCCGTCATGGATCTCGATGGCGCTCATCGGCTGGGCGTGCGGTGCGAGCCGCGCCCACAGCCCCAGCGCGCCGAGAAGCTTCATCGACGCCGAGGCGAGCGCGAAGGCGCGGCCGTCGAAGCCGGGCGCCGCGCGGGTCTCGACCGGCCTGGGGTCGATCAGCCGCACGGAGAAGCCGCCATGGGCGAGCGCAAGCGCGGCGGCCGCGCCCGCGACGCCGCCGCCGGCGATGACGATGTCTGCGTCTGGTTTCCGGATCATGCCCCCAAGTATCGGGCGCGGCCGGCGCTTGTCCACTTCCCCGGCGCCGCGTCGTCGGCTTAGGCTCGCCGCCGCAGGAAAGGCCGGAGGATGGGGGACGCGATGAGCGAATGGCTTGGCATGACGGCGGCGGCGCTGGGGCGCGGGATCGGCGCGGGCGAGATCGACCCCCGCGCCCTCGCCGAGGCGCATCTCGACGCCATCGCCGCGCATCCCGAGGCCGAGCGCGTCTACGCCCGCGTCACGCCCGCGCGCGCCCGCGCCGAGGCGGCGGCGGCGGCCGAGCGCGCCCGGCTCGGCGTGCGCCGCGGGCCGCTCGACGGCGTGCCGATCTCGCTCAAGGACCTGTTCGACACCGCGGGCGTGGAGACCGAGGCCGGATCGCGCCTGCTCGCCGGCCGCACGCCGGACCGCGACGCGCCCTGCGTCGCGCGGCTCACGGCGGCGGGCATGGTGTGCCTCGGCAAGACCCACATGAGCGAGCTGGCGTTCTCCGGGCTGGGCTACAACCCGATGACGCAGACCTCGCCCAACCCGTTCGACCCCGACTGGGCGCCGGGCGGCTCCTCCTCCGGCGCGGGGGCGAGCGTGTCGCTGGGGCTCGCGGCGATGGGGCTGGGGTCGGACACCGGCGGCTCGGTGCGCATTCCCGCCGCGTGGCACGGGCTGGTGGGGCTCAAGACGACATGGGGCCTGATCTCCAACGACGGCGTCGTGCCGCTCAGCCCCTCGCTCGACACGGTGGGGCCGCTGTGCCGCTCGGTGGAGGACGCCGCCCTCACGCTCGCGGCGCTGACCGGCCGCCCGGCGCCGGACCTGACCGGCGCGAGCCTGAAGGGGCTGTCCTTCCTGATCCCGACGACCGTCGTGCTCGACGACCTCGACCCCGAGCAGGCCGCCGCCTTCGAAGGGGCGGTCGCGGCGCTGACGGCGGCGGGCGCGAAGGTGACGCGCGCGGAGGTTCCGGAATACGCCGAGGCGATGGAGACCGGCGGGCGCCTCGGCGCCATCGTCAACACCGAAGGCTACGCCTGCTGGGGCGAGACCATCGAGGCGCGGCCCGACGACATCTTCCCGATGATCCGCGAGCGCTTCCGCGCCGGGCGCACCTTCCGCGCCGATCAGGCCGAGGCGGCGCGCATGGCGTTCAGGGCGCTCGCCGCGCGGTTCCTGGAGCGGCTCGCGCCCTTCGACGCCGCGCTCTGCCCGACGACGCCGAACCTGCCGCCCTCGGTGGCGCGGCTCGCGACTGACGAGGGCTACTACACCGAGCAGAACCTGCTCGCGCTGCGCAACACCCGGCTCGGCAACCTCTTCGGCCTGAGTTCGCTGACGCTGCCGACCGGACGGCCGGCCTGCGGCGTGATGTTCACCGGCCGCCCGCATGACGAGGCGCGGCTTTTGCGCATCGGTTCGGCGGCGGAGAAGGCGCTGGCGGGCTGAGGGAACGCGCGAAACTTTACCGCAACGCCTGGCGCCCGTAATGTCGCACTCATGGGGCGTCAGACCCCGGATGAGGCGAACATACGATGCAGTCGGCCGAGCGGTTCGAGAACCTGCCGGAATACGCGTTTCCGCGCCTGCGCGCGCTTCTCGACCCCCATGCGCCGGGGGCCGAGCCCGTCGCGATGTCCATCGGCGAGCCGACGCACCCCTTCCCCGGCTTCGTGGCGGAGACGCTGGCGCGCGAAGCGGCCGGCTACGCCAAGTATCCCCCCAACGAGGGCACGCCCGCGCTGCGCGAGGCGATAGCGGGCTGGCTTGAGCGCCGCTACGGCGCGAGGCTCGACCCCGGCCGCGAGATCCTGCCGCTGAACGGCACGCGGGAGGGGCTGTTCATGGCCTGCCTCGCGCTCTGCCCCGAGGCGAAGAACGGCGCGCGCCCCGTCGTGCTGCTGCCGAACCCCTTCTACCAGTGCTACGCCGCCGCGGCGCTGGCGGCCGGCGCCGAGCCGGTCTACGTCAACGCCACCGAGGAGACCGGGCACCTGCCGGACTTCGCCGCCCTGCCGGCGGAGACGCTGGCGCGCACGGCCGTCGCCTATCTCTGCTCGCCGGCGAACCCGCAGGGCGCGGTCGCCTCGCCCGACTACTGGCGCGGGCTGCTGGCGCTGGCGGAGACCCATGACTTCCGCATCTTCGCCGACGAGTGCTACTCGGAAATCTACCGCGAGACGGCTCCGACCGGAGCGCTGGAGATCGCCCGCGCGGCGGGGGCGGATCCGGAGCGGGTGCTGGCGTTCCACTCGCTCTCCAAGCGCTCCAACCTGCCGGGGCTGCGCTCGGGTTTCTGCGCCGGGGGGCCGGGGACCGTCCGCGCCGTCCACCGGCTGCGCAGCTACGGCGGCGCGCCCTCGCCGCTGCCCGTGCAGGCCGCCGCGGCGGCGGCGTGGTCGGACGAGGCGCATGTCGTCGCCAACCGGGCGCTCTACGCC
This sequence comes from uncultured Rhodobacterales bacterium, assembly GCA_964352995.1. Classification (GTDB taxonomy): domain Bacteria; phylum Pseudomonadota; class Alphaproteobacteria; order Rhodobacterales; family Rhodobacteraceae; genus Rubrimonas. Next base: position 425 of record CAYGUQ010000292.1, on the reverse strand, counting down.
AAGAAGTATGCGATTGCGGACGAGACGCTCGGCAACCTGCCGGGCTACGCCGCGCCGGAAGCGGGGTTCTTTCTGTGGCTGAAGGTGGGCGACGGCGAAAAGGCGGCGACGGCGCTGTGGCGCAGGGCCGGCGTGCGCGCGCTGCCGGGGGCGTATCTGTCGCGGGAGACGCCGCAGGGCGACCCGGGAAGGGCGTATCTGCGGCTGGCGCTGGTCGCGGACGCGGCGACGACGCGGCGGGGCCTCGCCGCCGTCGCCGATCTGTTGAGGGAGGGGCTGGCGTGAGCGACTGGACAGACGCCGGGGGCCGCGCCCCCCTCCTGCCGCCCGGCGTCGTCGCCTTCGCGCGCCGCCGCGGGGCCGAGCTCGCCGGGCTGGGGCTGGTCGCAATCGGGCTGGCGCGGTCGAGACGAACCAGCTCGGGT
>CAYGUQ010000291.1:0-5874 GCA_964352995.1 uncultured Rhodobacterales bacterium | reverse complement strand
TGGTGGGTGTGCACGGGCTCGAACCGTGGACCCGCTGATTAAGAGTCAGCTGCTCTACCAACTGAGCTACACACCCATGCCGCGCCGTTTAAGGCCGCGCGCCGGGGATTGCAAGCGGGCGCGGCGGCTTGCGTGGCGGAGGTCCGCCCGGCGCGGACGGGTGCTGACAAAACTGCACGATCGGCTATGTGTCGCAGCCGCGGCGACGGGCGGCGCGAGGCGGAAGGGTGCAAGGATGCTGTGGCTGGAGAACGCGCTTGAGCGGCTCATTTTCCTCAGCCGCTGGCTGCTGGCTCCCTTCTTCCTCGGGTTGATCCTCGGGATCGTCGCCCTGCTCTACAAGTTCTGCAAGGATCTGATGGGCCTCGCCGAAGACGTGCTGGGCGGGACGTCCGACGAGGCCGTGATCCGGATCCTGACCATGGTGGACACGACGCTGATCGCCGGCCTGCTGCTCATCATCGTCTTCTCCGGCTACGAGAACTTCGTCTCGAAGATGGGGGCGGCCAACCATGAGGACCGGCCGCCATGGATGGGCAAGGTGGGATTCGCCGACCTCAAGCTGAAGCTCATCGGCGCCATCGTCGCGATTTCCGCCGTGGAGCTGCTGAAATCCTTCCTGCAGCCGGAGGGCCACAGCTCGGAGGCGCTGGCCTGGCAGGTGGGCATCCATGTGACCTTCGTCGTCTCCGGCGTGCTGTTCGCGCTGACGGACTACATCGCCGAGGGCAAGAAGACGAAGTGAGCGCGCGGCGGCGTTGCATTGGCGGCCGCGGCGGGGCATGGGGCCTCTCCCGCGCCGCAGCTCGCAGCGCCCGTCCCGAAGCGTGAGCCGACGCGATGACCGCCGCCGCGGAGTTCGACATCTTCCTCGCCGCGCCGCCGGGTCTCGAACCCGTGCTGCGCGACGAGGCCGCGGCTCTCGGCTTTCGCGACGCCGAGGTTTCGCCCGGCGGCGTGCTGACGCGGGGCGGATGGCCGGAGGTCTGGCGGGCGAACCTGAAGCTGCGCGGCGCGGGCGAGCACCCTGCCCGCGTCGGGGCCTTTCACGCCGTCCATCTCGCCCAGCTCGACAAGCGCGCCCGGCGGCTGCCCTGGGCGGACATCCTGCCGCCGGGCGCCGCGCTGCGGGTGGACGCCGCCTGCCAGCGCTCCCGCATCTGGCACGCCGGGGCGGCGGCGCAGCGGATCGCCCGCGCTGCGACGGAGGCCGTCGGCGGGACGGAGGCGCCGGAGGCGGAGTTCCGCATCCTCGCCCGCATCGTCGAGGACCACTGCGTCGTGAGCATCGACGCCTCCGGCGAGCCGCTCCACAAGCGCGGCCACAAGCTCGCCGTCGGCAAGGCGCCCCTGCGCGAGACGCTTGCGGCGCTGTTCCTGCGCGCCTGCGGCTATGACGGCGCCGAGCCGGTGGTGGACCCGATGTGCGGCTCGGGCACCTTCATCCTCGAGGCGGCCGAGATCGCGCTCGGGCTCGACGCGGGCCGGGGGCGCGACTTCGCCTTCCAGCGGTTCCCCGGTTTCGACGCCGCCGCCTTCGCCGCGATGAGGTCGCCGGGCGCGGCTCCGGGCCGCCCGCGGTTCTTCGGGATGGACCGCGACGCCGGCGCCGTGGAGGCGGCCGAGGCCAACGCGGCGCGCGCCGGGGTCGCCGGCGCGGCCGAGTTCCGCCGTCAGGCGGTCAGCGCGCTGGCGCCGCCGGAGGCTCTGGCGGGCGAGCCCGGCCTCGTCGTCGTCAACCCGCCCTACGGAGAGCGCATCGGCGAGAAGGGCGACCTGCGCGCGCTCTACGGATCGCTCGGGCAGGCGCTGCGGGAGCGTTTCCGCGGCTGGCGCGTCGGCGTCGTGACCAGCGAGCCGGCGCTGGCGCAGGCCGCGGGGCTGCCGTTCCTGCCGCCCGGCCCGCCGGTTCCGCACGGCCCCCTCAAGGTGCGCCTCCACCGCACCGACACGCTGCCCTGACCGGGGATTGACCGCCGTCAAGGCGCTGAGCCGCGCCCGCGCCATCCTTTCGGGGTCGACCCCAAGCGAGAGGAGGCGTCCATGGTCGAGAAAACCGATGCGAGCCACTGGTGGCCCGCGCTCTTCGAGCCGCTTCGGGCGGCGGGCCAGCGCGTCGCGGACTGGTTCGCCCCGCGCAGCGAGGCGGCGACCGACAAGGCCGGCTACGAGATCACCATCGAACTGCCCGGCGTGCAGCCGGACGACATCGAACTCTCCATGCATGACGGCGCGCTGATCGTGCGCGGCGAGAAGCGGGCCGAGCGACGGGCGGAGGGCCGCACCTATTTCTTCAGCGAGCGCGAGTACGGCGCCTTCCAGCGCAGTTTCCGCCTGCCGGCCGACGCGGACCCCAACGCCGTCGAGGCGTCCCACGCCGACGGGGTGCTGACGGTCTCCATCCCGCGCCGCGCCGACAGCATCGCCCAGGGCAAGCGCATCGCCGTGAAGCGCGGCTGACGAAGGGGCGGGCGGCGTCGGCGGCAGCGGCGTCGCCCGCTCACTCCCACAGGCTGGAGGATGGTCTGAGGTCGGGGTTCATCATGTCGTGGATGTACTGGTTCCAGTAGGGCGTCCAGCAGACGAGCAGCTTGCCGGTCCCGCGATAGGCGCGCGTCAGCGGCTCTCCGGCGATGAGCGCGCGGATGAACCCGCCCGGCCGCTTGGTGGAGAAGCGCAGCCCGTCGGTTCGCCCCAGCACCAGTCGGCCCTTCACGAGGATCTCGGCGTCTTCTATCGCGACCTCCTCCACCGGCCCCGGCGCGTTGATCGCCACCTTGCCGTCGCCCGTCACGGTCGTCTGCAGCTTGAAGAGCCCGTCGCCGGCGAAGAGCGAGGGCACGATGCGCTCCAGCCGCAGGCCGAGCCGCACGTCGCCCTCAGCGGCCCAGAACACGCCGGGCTCGAGGATCCAGCGCATCTCCCGCGCCTCGAACACGTGGTAGCCGCGCATCGAGGGTTGCAGGTGCACCGCGCCCGAGCCGGTGTAGCGCGGCCGCACGGCGCCCTCGCGCGATATCATCGAGCGCAGCAGCGTCCCCGGCCCGGGCAGCGGCGCGGTCATGCGGATGTCGCCCTCGAGCCGCGAGAGCGCGCCGCGCACGGTGCGCACCATCTCTGCGGCGAGATCGATCCGCAGCTGCCGCATGCCCTCGACGTCGCGGATGGTGAAGCGGGCCACCGGCGTCAGACCTGCGGCTCGTCGAAGACCATCCGCGTCTCCCACAGCGCCGACATCGCCTCTGGCTGCAGGCCGCCGTCGCCGCGCAGCGGGTCGTCCAGCGCGATGATCACGAAGAGCATCACGCCGAGGAAGAAGGAGACGAGGCCGCCGAGCACGAGGTGCGGGGCGGGGCGGATCTTCAGCATCAGCAGGAACGCGATGTTCACGGCGGCGCCGGCGATCACGGCGTACCAGAGCACTTCGGGAATCCGCGTCAGCACTCCGCCGAGCCGCGCGTCGCGCGCCCGCGAGAACTCGTGAAAGACCTGCGTCACCTGTCGGTGCAGGATGTCCTGCGACGGCGTCGCCGGCGAGAAGCCCGCAAGGCGCTGCCGCATCGCGTCGGCGCGGTGGGCGCCGCCCAGGAGGATCTCGCCCCGGGCGTGCGCCGGCCAGTCCTTGAGCACCGTGTAGAGCACGTAGTCGCGCAGCATCTCACGCAACTCCGAGCGCATCGGGTCGGGGTAGCTCGCCGCGTCGGCGTAGAGCGAGGAGACGCTCGCGGCCTCGTTGAAGGCCGCGCGTTCGACCGCTTCGGCGTTCTGGTAGGCCGCGACCGCCAGCAAGCCCACCAGCAGGCCGTAGAACAGGCTGAACACCGAGGTCGCGTAGCCGATGGTGGCGTTGACGTTGGCCTCTCCGCCGACCAGCAAACGCAGCAGCGGCTTCACGAACAGCACGCCGAGCCACGTCACGCCGACCGTGACTGAGACGCAGAGCAGCGCCAGATCGGCCTGCGGCAGCTCCTTGAGAAACTCCGGCATCGCGGCGGCGGCCCAGGTCGGTTTCGATATGATCGACGAAGAGGCTATCGCGCGCCGGCGCCGGCCGTAAAGTGACCATGGACGGGCGAGGCCGGCGGCGGGGGACCATGATGTCGCGCAGTGTGAAACTCGTTGCGGCGCTGTGCTGGGCGCTCGCCGCGTCGACGGCCTGCGCTCAGGGCCAGATGCGTCTCTTCTCGCTGGGTTCGGGCGAGCTCGACGGCGGCTATCACGACGCCGCGCGGGCGCTCTGCGCGTCGGTGAACGACCGCGAGCGGGGCAGGCTGCGCTGCTCGCCCGAGACGACGCCGGGCTCGCGCTACAACGTCGACGCGCTCGACGGCGGCGAGCTGGACATGGCGATCGCGCAGTCGGACCTCGCGTGGAAGGCGGTGGAGGCGGGCGTCGAGCTGCGGGTCGTGAGCATGCTCTACGTCGAGACGCTCGCCCTGCTGGTGCGGCCGGACATGCGCTTCGACGGGCTTGCGGACCTGCTGGGCGCGCGGGTGGACGTCGGTCCGCCGGCTTCGGGGCGCAACGCCACGTTGACGGCGCTGCTGGAGGCGCTGGAGACGCCCCAGTCCTCCTTCGCCGAGCTGTCGCGACGCACCGGGTCTGACGCCGTGGAGGCGCTCTGCGACGGCGCGCTCGACGCCGTGATGCTGATCGTCGGCCACCCCTCGGCGCTGGTGACGAGGGCGATCGAGGCGTGCGGCGCGCGTCTGGAGCCCTTCACCGGCCCGCGGGTGGCGGCGGCGATGGCGCGGGCGCCGTTCTTCAGGACCGATACGATCCCTGCGGGCCTCTATCCCGGCGTGGATGCGGCGGTGGCGACCTTCGGCGTCGCGGCGCTGCTGGTGGCGCGCGCCGACACGCCGAACGCGATGGTCGCCGCCGTCGCGGACGCGCTGGTCGCCCCTTCGCGCGACATGATGCGCCGCGCGCCGCTGCTCGCCGAGGCCGACCCGACCGCGGTGGCGGACGGGTTCGGTCCCATCGCGGCGCATCCGGGCCTCGCGCGCGCCTTCGCGGCGTCGCCCTGAGCGGCCGTCAGAGCCCCAGCGCGGCGTAGCTCGCCGCCACCCTGCCGATCGAGACGATGTAGGCCGCCGTGCGCAGGTCGGTGACGTCGTTGCGCGAGGTCCAGACGCTGTGCATCGACTGGTAGGCGATGCGCATGGTGTCGTCGAGGCCGGAGCGCACCAGCTCCAGCTCGTCGGCGCCTTTCAGGTAGCGCTCCTTGAAGTCGGGCGAGAGCCGCCAGCCGACGCCGGTGTCCTTCGACAGCCGCTCCAGCTCGTCGATCAGGAGCTGGTGGCGGCCTTCCTCCTGCCGGCGCTGCATCCGGCCGAAGCGGATGTGGCTGAGGTTCTTGACCCACTCGAAATAGCTCACCGTCACGCCGCCGGCGTTGGCGTACATGTCGGGGATGATGACGGTGCCCTTCTTGCGCAGCATCTCGTCGGCGCCGGCCGTCACCGGCCCGTTCGCGGCCTCGATGATCAGCGGCGCGCGGATGCGCTCGGCGTTGGTGAGGTTGATCGCCGCCTCGAAGGCCGCGGGGATGAGGATGTCGCAGTCGCCCTCCAGCGCGTCGGCGCTCGCGGCGAGGTATTCCGCGCCGGGAAAGCCGCGCACGCCGCCGGTCTGGGCGAGATGCTCCTTCACCCGCTCCACCGGCAGGCCGCGCGGGTCCATGATGGCGCCGTCGCGCTCGGCGATGCCGACGATGAGGCAGTCGTCCTCCTCGGAGAGGAACTTCGCGGCGTGATAGCCGACGTTGCCGAGGCCCTGCACGATGACGCGCTTGCCGCCGAGGCCGGGGCTCAGATGCGTCGCGTCCACCGCCTCCTTGTGGCGGAAGAACTCGCGCAGGGCGTACTGCAC
>CAYGUQ010000290.1:0-5890 GCA_964352995.1 uncultured Rhodobacterales bacterium | reverse complement strand
GCCGCCTCAGCCCTTGCCGCGCAATTCGCGGCGCATGATCTTGCCGGTCGCGGTCGCGCGCCGCGGCGCGGCCCGCATGGCGGCAAGGGACTGGGCGGCCGGCGCGCCGTGGGCGGGTGCAAGCGGCGCGGCTCTCGCCGCGCCGCCGTCGAGGTCGATCGCGACGACGGTGACGGCCGCCATCAGCGCGCCGCCATAGACGTCGTCGAGTTCCGACCCCACCCCGGCGCCAACGGCGACGGCGACAGTGGGGCCGTCGGGCCCCTCGGCCAAGGTCGCATGCAGCTCCAGCCGCGGCGGCGGCGCAAGCAAGGCGTCGACCGAGGCGTTGTCGATGCTCCAGAGGGCGCGCGTGATCGCGATGTTCCGCGTGTTCATGGCTCGCCCTCAATGCGGCTCGTCGCTGCGCCGCGGCAGCTTCGAGAGGCGTCGCGCCCGCAGGCTGTCAGAGCAGGTCGGGCAGAATTCGATCACGCTGTCAGGACCGCCCGGATACATCACGCAATCCATGTCGCCGTAGCCGCAGTGGCCGCCGCGCGTGTCGTCGAGAAACGGATTCGCGGCGCCTTCCGGCGTGGTCTCGGGCGCGAGGCCCAGAGCGTGCCCCGCCTCATGAATCGAAGTGTGCAGCGCGCCGCCATCGGCGCGACCGCGGTAGTCGTCCATCGCCTGTGCGATCACCAGCGTCGCGTCGCTCTGGAAGCCGCGCAACGTATTCAGCATGCGCAGCCTCAGCTTGAGCCTGAAGCTCTGATGCGGCTTCAGGCCGGGGACGCCGCGCGCGTCCGCGAAGATGCGGTAGCCAGCGACCTCGTCGGAGAGCTCGGCCAGCGAGAGGTTCGCGAGAGGAAACGGGGCCCATTCGCGCCCTCGGCGGCGCCATTCCGCGCCGCCGATCCAGTCGTCGAGGTTCAGCGTGCGCCCGGCGACGCCGTTGATCAGCTCGATCACCCCGCTCCGCGGTATCCGTCGGACGATCGCCTTGGTGACGATGTCTTCGTAGTCCGCGACGATGTGGCACAACAGGAAGCGAAGGTGGGGCGCCTCCAGCGGCCCCGGCTTCGGGAGGCTCCCGGCGACCTCGGCGACTTCCGAGGTCTCGATCACCTTCTTGTAAGGCGGCCGGCCGTCGACGCCCACGCGCTGAAACGCGATGAAGCGATCCGCCATGACCGCTTCGAGCCTGCCGAAGTCGACGTCGTCGCCCCGCGGCGAGCCGTTTGGCGCGTTCATCGTGTCGACCGAGTAGAACACCTTGTTCCAGACGGTGACGACGGCTGTCTCCAGCCCGCCCATCGCCGCGCCGTCGAGCGTCGCCCGGAAGCGGCAGCGGTCGCCGGCGTAGCGCGAGAGGATCGCGTAGGTCGTGTCGGTCCACCCCTCGCCGTCGGACGTCAGTACGGCGACATCGCCGCCGTCGGCCATGTGCGCGTCGAATCCGCTGGGCAGACCCGTTCGCGCGCCCGGCAGCGTCTCCAGCCGGAAATGCACAGCATGGCCCGAGAGCCCGTCCGTCTTGCCGGATTTCCACGCGACCCGCGCCCTCAGGCCCACCCGCGTCCAGAGGTCGAAGTCCCTCGGCTGCGCCAGGTTGATCCATTGCCTGCGGTCGGCGTCCAGCGGCCTCTGCCGGAGCGGGCCGTCGTCGTCGATCGCCTCCACCAGTTCGACGAGCAGCAGTTCGTCCTTGTCGCGGCAGGGCTCGACCGGCTCGTCCGGCTTGCGGTTGGAGGGCGTGTCGGCGTCCTCCACGCCGCCGCCATGGCGCTCGTAGTAGTCGAACCACTCCTCCCGCAGCGCCTCCTGCGCCGGGTCGGTCGGATGCAGCGCGAGGCGACGGCCATCGGCGTCAAAGAGCGCGTTGGGTCTCGGGTCGGCGGCATGCGCGGCGTAGATGTCCTCGTCGGCCGAGGCCATCGCTGCGTCGTTCAGCGGGCGGGTGGCGACGGTGGTCACCCGACGCCCCAGGCGGGGTCGCGCGCCGCGAAAGTCTCGTGAAGCGAGATCGCGGTCATCTTTGCGCGGCCGTCGCGGGTTTCGTCGGAGAGGATCGCGGCCGCCCAGCCGGTCCGGGGCAGGTCGGGGAAGCCGTCTCCGTACGTCAGCAGGCACTCCGCGAAGCGCTCCACGTCGTAGGCGGAGGTGACGCCGAAACCCTCGCCGGCCGCGATGGCGCGCTCGGCGAGCGCGGCGAGCGCGTCGTCGCCGAGAGCCGCCGCCGCCTCGAACCTGCGCAGGCGCAGCGCCACGCTCGCGACGAAGGCCCGGCGTCTCGACCGCGCCAGGCTGTCCAAAACGTCCTGCGACAGCCTGATCACGACGCCGGCTCCCCACACCACTGAACGCGGGGATGCTAGGGTCGAAAGCCGCGGACGGGCAACGCCGGCGACGTGCTAGCGCAACCTCAGGTCGTGCGGCGGCGCGTCGGCGGTCTCAGGCGGCGCGGCGCTCCATGGCGATGATGGTCTTGCCGCCGGCTTCCTCGCGCTCGCCGTAGAGCAGGCCGTCCTTCACCCAGTAGACGAGCGAGGTGTCGCCGTAGCGCAGCCGCAGCTTGCCGTCCTCGCCGATCTTTGCGCGGCGGGTGAAGGCCGTGGCGCGCTTGCCCCAGGGCGCATAGGGCGCGTAGGTCTCGACGACCTGCACCTCGCCGGTCGGGGCGATGTTCAGGACGTAGAGGTCATGGCACCACTCGCCCGCCCACTTGCCGCCGCCCCAGCGCCCCGAGAACGCCTTCCAGTCGCTCGGCACGGAGGCCGCCGGCGGCGTGATCTCGACGTCGGTGAACAGATCCACCGTGTAGCAGCTGGAGTCGCGCGTATGGGCGAAGGGATCGACCTCCGCCTTCTTCTCGCCGCCGGCGCACCCGCCGAGCATTGCGGCTGCGACAAGCGCCGCCGCGTATTTCGTCATTCTAGCCGGCCGCATGGATGCCCCCGCCTGCCTGTCCCATTTTTTCGGACACTATAAGGCAAAGGCGAGGGGCTTGCGAGCGTCAAGCCGGCCCGGATTTGTCCCTCAGCGCTTCACGGTCATGCGGGTGAGGACGTCGTCGCGGTCGATGAAATGGTGCTTCAGCGCGGCGGCGGCGTGCAGCGCGAGCAGGCCGGCCAGCGCTGCGGCCGCGGCGGAGTGCACGAAGCTGAACACGCCCTCCAGCCCCCGGTCTCCGGGCACGAACGGGTCGGGCAGCTCGAACAGGCCGAAGACCATGTTCTTGACGCCGTACATGTCCTGCAGGTCCGAGGCGGAGGCCATCAGCCAGCCCGACACCGGCATGAGGAACATCAGGAAATAGAGCGCTCCGTGGCTTACGCGCGCCGCCAGATGCTCCCAGGGCTTGCCGGCCGGTTCGGCCGGCGTGGGGTTCGCCAGGCGCCAGGCGACGCGGGCCAGGGCCAGCGCGAACACGACGAAGCCCCAGCTCTTGTGGGTCTGCGTCAGCGCGAAGCGCGTCGCGAGATCGTCGAGCCCGGTCATGTAGGTCCCGACGACGAGCTGGAAGGCGATGACGAAGGCCATCGCCCAGTGCAACGTCCGGGCGGGCCAGCCCCAGAGGGTCTGCGTGTTGCGAAGCGGCATGCCTTCAACTCTCCACGTTCTGTCCGGCGGCGCCGTCATTGCTCGCGCCGCGCCACGATCTCGAAGCTCACCGAGGTCTCCGCGCCGACCGAGACGAAGAGCGCCGAGGGACCGACCCCGACGCCGAAGTCCCGGCGATCGAAGGTCAGGGAGCCTGTAGCGCGGGCCGCGTCGCCTGCGAAAGTCACCGTGACCGGCGTGCGGATCACCTTGAGGGTTCCCTTGATGGCGAGGTCTCCGAGGGCTTCGAAGGTGTCGTCTTCCCGTCCGCCGAGCCGCGCGAGACGGTAGCGCGCCACCGGGTGGTTCTTCGCGTCGAACCAGTCCGCCCCCAGCGCAAAGCCGCTCTCCAGCGGGTCGCCGAGGTCGAGGCTGCCCACGTCGATGTCGAGCGTGAGCCGCGCGCTCGACAGGTCTTCGGGGTCGAAGAGCGCCACGCCGGATACGTCGGCGAAGCGGCCTTCGCGCGGCGCCCCGTTCACGGTCAGTTCGAACCGCACGACCGAAGCCGCCGGGTCGATGCGCCACGTCGCTGGCGCCGCCGCGGCGGGCGCGGCCGCAAGCAGAGCGCCGAGCGCCGCCGCGACCGCCGCGCCCTTGGGCGCGGACCGCATGGCCGACCGTGCGCCGGCGACGCGACGCGCCGCCGGCATGGCCGCGATCAAGACGGGTTGGCCGGGCTGATCTCGAGATCGACCCGCACCGGGATCTGCGCGGCGAAGGCGTCGCCGCCATAGGTCATGCCGAAATCGGCGCGGATGATGACGCCCTCGATCACGAAGCCTGCGATCGTCTGGGCGGGATTGAACGGCGACGGGCCGAGCTTGTTGAGCGTGGCCTCGAAGGTGACCTCGCGGGTCTCGCCGATCATGGTGAGGTCGCCGGTGATGGTGGCGGTGTCGTCGCCGGTCTTCTCGACGCCGGTGGAGACGAAGGTGATGGTCGGGTGCTCGGCGACGTTCAGGAAGTCGGCCGAGCGGATGTGCTCGTCGCGCTTCGGCCAGAACGTGTCGACGCTGGCGGCCTGAACGGTGAAGCTTACCTCGGTGGCCTCGATGTTCTCGGGGTCGAACATGATGTCGCCGTCGAACTCGCGGAACTGGCCCTGCACGATGGAAAAGCCGAGGTGGTCGGCCTGGAACGAGATGTGGGCGTGGCTCTTGTCGATGTTCCAGGGCTCGGCCGCGAAGGCCGGGGCGGCGAGGGCGGCGGCGGCGAGGGCGGCGGCGCCGAGGACGTTCGCGGGGATGGTCAGACGCATGGAGGGCTCCTGCTGCGGTGTTCGTTCGACGTCCTACATAGACTGGGACCGGTCCGCTACAAACCGCCGCAGCGACCAACAGATTGTCGCGGATCGGGGATCAATCCTCCGGATCGGAGAGGCGCGTTCACAAAAGCGCCGCATGGCGGCGTCGCCGCGCTTGAGCGCGGCGAGGGAAGCGGATAGCGCTGAGGCATGTCCGACACTCATTCCGTCGAGCGCGTGCGACCGGACGGCGAACCCGCCCTGCTCTTCGTATGCGACCACGCCAGCAACGCCGTGCCCCCCGAGATCGGCGATCTCGGCCTGCCGGCGGCGGACATGGCGCGCCATATCGCCTGGGACGTCGGCGCACGGGGCGTGACGCTGGCGCTTTCGGACGCGTTCGACGCGCCGGCGGTGCTGTCGCGCTTCTCGCGGCTGGTGATCGACCCGAACCGGGGCGAGGACGACCCCACGCTGGTCATGAAGCTCTATGACGGCACGATCATCGCCGGGAACCGCCACGCCGACGCGGCGGAGGTGGCGCGTCGGCTCGACCGCTACCACCGGCCCTATCACGGGGCGGTCGCTTCGGCGCTCGACCGCGCGGTCGGGATGGGCGCGACGCCGGCCGTGATCGCCATCCACTCCTTCACGCCGCAGCTGAGGGGGCGGGCGCCGCGGCCGTGGCACGTGACGGTGCTGCGCAACGGCGACGACCGGATCGCCGACCCGCTGCTCGCGCGCCTGAGGGCGGAGGACGAGCTCGTGGTCGGCGACGACGAGCCCTACACCGGCTATCTCGAAGGCGACACCATGGCCCGGCACGGGCTGGCCCGCGGGTTGCCGCACGTCCTGATCGAGCTGCGCAACGATCTCATCGCGGACGCGGAGGGCCAGCAGGCGTGGGCGGCGCTGCTGGCGCGGTGCCTCGCGGACGTGCTCGACCTCGACCTCGCCGAGGCGGCCCCCGACATCCCGCGGTGAGGGCCGGCCGGACCTCGCCGGTGGGGCGCCGGCGAGAATTCCGTGAGCGGGGCCGCGCCGCCGTCGCTCAGCCAGCGG
>CAYGUQ010000289.1:0-5898 GCA_964352995.1 uncultured Rhodobacterales bacterium | reverse complement strand
GTCCAGCAGCAGCAGCACCCGGCGCCGGCGCCGCCAGCGCCGGGTGCTGCTGCTGCTGGACGTGTCGGGCAGCATGAAGGCGGGCACCGACGGCGCCATGCGGCTCGCCCACGCCCTCACCCGCGCCGGCGAGCAGGTCGAGACCTTCACGCTGGGCACGCGCCTGACCCGCGTCACCCGCGCCCTGCGCAACCGCAGCCGCGAGCAGGCGCTGGCGCTGGCGGGCGGCCTCGTGGCGGACTGGGACGGCGGCACGCGGCTCGGCGAGGCGCTCGGCGCGTTTCTCGCGGTCCCGCGCTTCGCCGGCTTCGCCCGCGGCGCGCTGGCCGTCGTCGTCTCGGACGGGCTGGAGCGCGGCGGACCGGAGGCGCTGGAGGCTGCGATGCGGCGCCTGCGCGGCCTCGCCTGGTCGATCCTGTGGCTGTCGCCGCTGGCGGCCGACCCCGCCTATCGCCCCGACACGGCGGCGATGCGGGCGATCCTGCCGATGCTCGACCGGCTGGGCGACGGCGCGACGCCAGGCGCCATCGCCCGCGAGATGCTGGGCTATGCGAAAGGCGCGCGGACATGAACGTGGTGGACGCCCATTTCCACGTCTGGCGGCAGGCGGATCTCCCGTGGCTCTCCGGCCCCATGCAGCCGCGCATCTTCGGCCCCTACGAGGCGATCCGGCGCGACTATTCGATGGCCGAGTACAAGGCCGAGGCCGAGGGCGCGGGCGTCGCGAAAGCCGTCTACGTGCAGGCCAACTGGCCGCCCGCGCGCGCCGCCGACGAGGCGGCGCAGCTTCAGGCCGTGGCGCGCGAGACGGGCTGGCCGCACGGGGTCGTGGGCTACGCCGACATGACGGTCGCCGACGCGCGGCCGGCGCTCGACGCGCTCGCAGCCTTCCCGCTAATGCGCGGCGTGCGCCAGCAGTTCCACTGGCACGAGAACCCGGCCTGGCGCTTCGCCGCGTCGCCCGACCTCTGCCGCGACCCCGCCGTGCAGCGCAACGTCGCGCGGCTGGCGGACCATGGCTGGAGCTTCGATCTGCAGGTCTTCACGGACCAGATGGCCGGCGCCTGCGAGCTCGCCGACGCCTGCCCGGACGTGACCTTCGTGCTGCAGCACGCGGGGATGCTGGAGGACCTGAGCGACGCCGGCCGCGCCGCATGGCGGGCCGGCATGGCGGCGCTTGCGGCCCGGCCCAACGTCTGCGCCAAGATCTCGGGCTTCGGCACCTTCCTGCACCGGGTGGACGCCGCCCATATCGGCTGGCTGACCACCGAGACGGTCGCGCTGTTCGGCGCCGGGCGCTGCCTCTGGGGCTCCAACTTCCCCATCGAGAAGCTCTGGACCGACTATGCGGCCCTGCTGGACGCCCACCGCGCGGCCGCCCGCGGCCTGAGCGCGGCGTGCCAGGCCGCGCTGTTTCAAGACACCGCATGCCGGGTCTACCGGCTGAGCTGAGGGGAGGAGCGAGGTGGCTCTGGAGATCAAGGTTCTCGATTATGGCGACATCGAGCTGGAATCGAGCTTTCTGGTGCTCGGCCGCGACTGCGGCCGCACCCGCCGCGTGCCCGTCTACGGATTCCTGATCCTTGGCGGACCGTTCCCCATCGTGGTGGACACCGGCTACCGCGACAACGCGATCATGGAGACGCTGGGCATGCGCGGCCTGCAGTTCCATGAGAACATGATCGAGCGGCAACTCGCCAACCACGGCGTCAAGCCCGGCGACGTGCGCTACATCCTGCACACCCATCTGCACATCGACCACGCCGGCAAGGACGACTGCTTCTCGATGAACACCACGGTGGTCATCAACCGGCGCGAGCTCGAATACTCCGTCTCGGGCCTGATGCACCCGCAGTATCCCAAGCCCGACATCATCCATCTGATCGAGCGGCTGCACAGCAACGGCGGCCTGCGGCTGGAGGACCTGGAGATCTCCGGCCCCGTGGAGCTCATCCCCGGCGTCTATCTGGAGGCCGCCGGCGCCCATACGGAGGGCTCGATGAACGTGCATGTGGAGACGGCGGACGGGCGCGCCACGATCTGCGGCGACGTCATCTACGATTTCCACGACCAGATCATCCAGCCGATGCGCAGCTTCGGGCCGGAGGAATACCAGGTCACCGGCAACCACGGCGGCTCCAAGCGCGGCGAGAAGGGCGCGATCCGCAAGCTGATGTATTCCGGCGCGAAATACCTGCTGCCGGTGCACGACAAGCCGGCCAAGATCGAGCATGGCCGCGTGGTCGGCCGGCTGGACATGAGCGTGCCCGGCCCGGTCAGCCAGACCGTGCCGCGCCGCGACTGGTTTCCGGCCTGATCCATGGCGCATCAGGCCCTTGACCCCGCCTTTCGCGCGCTGATCGACGAGCACGCGCCGGTCCGGCAGGTCGGCTCCGGCTTCACCTTCACCGAAGGCCCGATCTGGCATCCGGCGGAGCGCCACCTGCTCTTCTCCGACATGCCCGCCGACGTGCGCCGGCGCCTCGACCGCGCCGGCGTGCGCGAGGCGCTGAGACCGTCCCGCAAGGGCAACGGCATGACCTACGACGCCCGCCTCAACCTGCTGGTCTGCGAGCACGCGACGTCCTCGGTCGCGCGCTTCGCGCCGGACGGCGCGCGCACCGTGCTGGCCAGCCATTTCGAGGGGCGGGAGCTGAACTCGCCCAACGACCTGTGCGTGAAGTCGGACGGGTCGATCTGGTTCACCGACCCGTGGTACGGCCGCATGCCGGGCTTCGGCGTGGAGCGGCCGCGCGAGCTCGGATGGCAAGGCGTCTTCCGACTGCCGCCCGATCACCGGCCGGGCGCCGAACCGCAGCTCGTGGTCGACCGCTACGCCTTCACGATGCCCAACGGCCTGTGCTTCTCGCCCGATGAGAAGCTGCTCTACGTCAACGACACCGAGCAGGCCAACATCCGCGTGTTCGAGGCGGACGGCGGCGGATTGAGGAACGGGCGCATCTTCGCGTCCGGCATCCGCGACAGCCTGCTGCCCGGCGTGCCGGACGGCATGAAGTGCGACAGCGCCGGCAATGTCTGGGTGACGGCGCCGGGGGGGCTGTGGGTGTATGCGCCAACGGGCCGGCTGATCGGCAAGGTGGCGATCCCGGAACTCGCGGCCAACCTGCATTGGGGCGGATCGCTCGGGGATGGGGTGGACTGGCGCACGCTCTATGTCTGCGCGACGACCTCGGTCTATGCGATCGACGTGAAGATCGGTCCGCGCAACGAGCCCTTCATGCGCGCCCGACAGGAGGCCGCTGCGCCTGCCGCGCGGCCGGGCGAGGCCGACGCCGAACCGCTGCGGCTGGAGGCCGCGCGCTGCGCGCTCATCATCCAGGACATGCAGAACGACGTCGTCATGGAAGGCGGCGCCTTCGCCTCAAGCGGCTCGCCCGAGCATTGCCGCGCGCAGAACGCCGTCGCCAACATCGCGCGGCTTGCGGAGCGCTGCCGCCGGCTCGGCGTGCCGGTGATCCATGTGCATTTCCTGGTGAACCCCGGCGCGCCGGGGCTGACGCTGAACGCGCCGCTGTTCGAGGGGCTGCTGGAGGCGAACGCGCTTGTGCGCGGCACATGGGGCGCGGCCCCGGCGCCGGGGTTGGAGCCGCTTCCGGGCGACCATGTCGTCGAGAAGATGCGGATGTCCGCCTGGGAGGGCTCCTCGCTGGAGACGGTGCTCCGCGCGGAGGGGCGCGACATCCTGATCGAGACGGGCGCATGGACCAACATGTCCATCGAGCACACCGCGCGCACCGGCGCCGACAAGGGCTACGTGATGGTGATCCCGGAAGACGGCTGCTCCACCATGAACGCCGACTGGCACCGCGCCTCGATCGACTACGCCATGCGCAACGTCGCCCTCGTGACCGACACGGACGCGGTGATCGCCGCCTTGATCTGAAGCGGCGTCGACCTTGCCCCCTGACGCCGGACTGGGCGGCACAGCGCCACCAGGACGGAGGATGAGGCATGAGCAAGCAAGCGAGGCGACGCTCGCCCTCGCCTTCGACCTTGACGCCGGCGCCGTCGATTTTCAGGTGCAGCGCGCCGTCCGAGCCGCGGTGCGGGATGTTGACGGCAAGGGTCTTCTGCCGGCGGCGGAGCGTCGCTCGAAATCTGGTGCGCTCCAGTCCACGCCGATCAGCCGCAACAGGCTCTCGACGGACCCGGTGGTCTGCCGCGGCGCCATCCCGAACTGCGCCTTTATCGTCACGCGGCTCTGGATCGCGGCGTCGCTGCAGAGCGGACGGCGCCCGCGCCTGCCCGTCGGCGCGCCCTCCCGGCGCATTGCGGGGTCGAACCGCGGCGCGAACGCATGGCGACTGCGGAGCGCCCTCCCGCCTCAAGGCCGCAGGTCGGTCGCTCAAGGCGCTCATGCCGCAGCGCCCAAGCCGCGCCGTGCGTCGATCAGCGCGACGCCGCCGCTGCGCCGGGCGCCGCACTCGGAATGCGGTCAAGATTGGCTTCGATCCACGTCGCGAGTTCGAAGACCTTTGCGGCGACTTCCTCGCCCAACGGGGTCAGCCGATACTCCACATGCGGCGGAACGATCTCGTGAGCGCGACGGTGGACGAAGCCGTCGGCTTCGAGCGTTTGCAGCGTCTGTGCGAGCATGCGCTCGCTGATCCCGCCGATGCGCCGGCGCAGCATGCTGTAGCGCATCGTCTCGCTTCGCAGGGCGATCAGCACAAGCACGCCCCAGCGACTGGTGACGTGGCTCAGCACGCGACGGGACGGGCAGGCGGCGACCATGACGTCCGGGTCTCGCGCGCCGATGACTTCCATCACGCCCTTGTCGGTCATGGCTTCCCCCAGACTTAAGCTTACCTTTTTGTGCGTACTTCTGTTTCGTAAGCTTGTCCATTACGTCCTTGCGCGCAGCACGGCTCAAGCAAGGAGGACTCATGAAACTCGGCATCACTGGCGCGACGGGCCAACTCGGCAGATGCGCCATTCGAGCGCTCGCGATGCGCCCGGCCGGCGCCGGCGTCGTCGCCCTGGCCCGCGATCCGGCGAAGGCGGCCGATCTGGGCGTCGAGGCGCGCCGCGCCGACTATCGCGATCGCGGCTCCCTCGACGCGGCGCTGCAGGGCCTCGACGTCCTCGCGCTGATCTCGTCGAGCGACTTCAACGATCGCGTCGGCCAGCATCGGACCGTGATCGAGGCGGCGAAGGCCGCCGGCGTCAAACGCATCGTCTACACGTCGATCCTGAAGGCGGACGCCTCGCCGTTGCTTGTCGCCGCCGATCACAGGGCGACCGAAGCGCTGATCGTCGAGTCGGGGCTCGCCTACGCCATCCTCCGGAACTCCTGGTACACCGAGAACTGGACCGCTTCGCTGCCCGCGGCGATCAAGGCCGGCGCGCTGATCGGCTGCGCGGGCGATGCGCTTGTCAGCCCCGCGACCCGATCCGATCTCGCCGAGGCCCTTGCTGCGGTCCTCGCCGGCGCGGGGCGTGAGAACGAGATCCATGAACTCGCCTGCGACACGCCCTTCACGATGGCCGATCTGGCGGAGGAAGTCTCGGCCCAGACCGGCGAGGCGATCGCTTACAGGGATCTGCCCGAGGATGCGTATGTCGGCATCCTGGCCGGCTTCGGGCTGCCGCCGGGCCTGCCCGAAGTGATCGCGGACGCCGACGCAAGGGCGGCCGGCGGGTGGCTTCTCGACCGGAGCGGCGCGCTGTCCGCGCTGATCGGCAGACCGACGACATCGTTGAGGGATGCGGTGAGGTCGGCTCTCGCATGACCTGAAGCAGTCGTCTCCCCGACGCGCCCCGCAGTCGGCGACAGCCCGCCTCCGGCGTGATCCGATGAGCCGGATCGAGCCGACGGCGGCGGCCCGGCGGTGCACGGACGCCGCGGCGCAGGAGCGCGCCTCGGCTGATGACGGC
>CAYGUQ010000288.1:0-5908 GCA_964352995.1 uncultured Rhodobacterales bacterium | reverse complement strand
CGGTGAACACCTCGTCGATGGAGGGCGTGCGGCTGAGGCCGTTGGCCTTCACGACGATGTCGATGGCTTTCTTCAGCCGCTCTGGGTCCGGCATGCCGAGGCCGAACTCGGCGATCTCGGAGTGGCCCATCTCGTCGGCGAGGGTCGCCATCAGGCGCAGCTTCTCGACCTTCTTGTCGATCAGCGGCTCGCGGCGGGCGACGGCGTCGATGGCGGCGTCGGGGTCGGCCAGCGTGTCGCGGATGCCCCGGTCGATGGCGGCGACCACGCCCCTGACCTGCTCGGGGTGCTCCTGCGCAAGCCGCTTCGAGACGATCAGGGCGTTGGAGTAGAGGTCCATCCCGTAGTCGCCGTAGCTGATGAAGCGGATCTCCTTGTCGGGGTCCATGCCGGAGAGCATCGCGCTGAAACGGATGGTGTTCACGAAGCCGAACACGCCCTCCACCTCGCCGGTGCGCAACATCTGCTCGCGCAGGCTGGGCTGGAAGTTCAGCACCTCCACGCCGGAGGCGTCGATCCCGGCGACGTCGGCGAAGGCCGGCCAGAGCTTCAGCGCGCCGTCGTTCGCCGCGCCGCCGAGCTTGCGGCCTTCGAGGTCCTTGGCGGTGTGGATGTCGCTGTCGGACTTCACCGCCACCGTGAAGGGCGGCCGGTTGTACATGACGTAGACGGCGATCGGCGCTTCCTCGGGCTTGTCGGCGGCGAGCTGGATCAGCGCGTTGATGTCCCCGAAGCCCATGTCGTAGCCGCCGCCCGCGACCGAGCCGACCGCGGCGCCGGAGCCGTTGCCCTGGTCCATCGTCATCTCGACGCCGGCCTCGGCGAAGTAGCCGCGGTCCTCGGCGAGGAAGAACCAGCCCTGCGGGCCCTGATAGCGCCAGTTGAGGATCATCTTCACCGGCAGCGAGGACTGGGCGCGCAAGGGCGCGGCGGCCAGCGCGCCTGCTGCGGCGGATGTTGCGAGAAGGCTGCGGCGGGTCAGCATCATGGCGTGGCTCCAGCTCGGATGGCGTTTCTCGGGCGAACTTGCGCTGGCCGGCTGATGCTGTCGTCTGCTAGTTTCTGCGCATGCCGTCCCATTTTCGGCAACGCTCGGGGAGCGGCGATGCGTCACCTGCTGATCCTGCGCCAGATCGAGGCGATCGCGCGTCTGGGGTCGATCCGCAAGGCGGCGGATCGCCTGGCGATCACGCCCTCGGCGCTCAACCGCCGCCTGATGGCGCTGGAGGCGGAGCTTGGCGAGAAGCTCTTCGAGCGGCTGCCGCGCGGGGTGCGGCTGAACCCGGCGGGAGAGCTGCTGCTGCACGCCGGCCGCCGCCAGATCGCCGAGATGGACCGGGTGCGCGGGCAGATCGCGGATCTCTCCGGCGTGCGCCGCGGGCATGTCGCCATCGCGTGCAGCCAGGCGCTGGCGCCCTACTTCCTGCCCGAGCAGATGGCCGTCTACGCCGCCGAGCACCCCGCCGTCAGCTTCGACGTCAGCGTCGCCGACCACGCCGAGGCCGAGAAGGCCCTTGCCGACTTCACCGCGGACCTCGCGCTCATCGTCGGCCCGGTCGAGCGGGTGGAGACGCAGCCCGCTCTTTCGGTCCCGCAGACGCTGATGGCTGTGATGGCGGCCGATCACCCGCTTGCGGAGCGGGCGCGGGAGGGGCGCGCGCTGCGCCTGCGCGACTGTCTGGAATGGCCGCTCGCCCTGCCGCAGGCGCCTTTCGGCGGGCGGCGGCTGCTGGAGCGGGCGGCGGCGCGGCTGTCGCGGCCGCTGGAGCCGGCGTTCCAGTCCAACTCCTTCGAGCACCTCAAGGCCGTGGCGGCGCAGAGTCGGGCGATCACCTTCCAGTTCTCGGTGGGCGCGCCGGCGTCGCGCGAGGCGGGGCTCGCCAGCGCGCCGCTCGACGGGCGCGACGTGCCCGAAGGCGCCCTCGTGGCGGCCCAGCTCAGGGGCCGGACCCTGCCGGTGGCCGCCGCGCGCTTCCTCGACCAGATCGTCAGGGCGCTGCTGGCGCGCTACGGCGGCGAGGGTCGCTGAGCGCGCGACGCGCGAGACGTCAGCCGCCGACGGCCTCGGGCGCGCGTCCGGTGACGTCGGCGTAGATCGCGGGGTCCGTCGCGCCCTCCGTGCCGATCAGGAGGATGCGCGAAGCGGCGTCGAGCCCCAGCGCGGCGCGCGCCTCGGGCAGCCCGGCGAGCGCCATCAGCGCGCCGACCGCGCCGCCGGCGCACTCGCCGCCGACGATCGGCGCGTCGGGGGCGAGCGGGTCGGCCAGCCGGCGCATCCCTGCGAAGGCCCAGTCGTCCGACAGCGAGATCGCGGCGTCGGCGCCGGTCTCCAGCACCTCCCACGCGATGGCGGAGACCTCGCCGCACGAAAGGCCCGCCATCGCCGTGTCGATGTCCCCCGTCAGCGCGGTGGGTCGGCCTGCGCGCAGGCTCGCCATCACGCAGGCCGCGCGCGTCGGCTCCAGCGTGACGAAGAAGGGGCGGCGCGCGCCCCATTCCAGCGCGAAACGGGCGGCGAGCGCGCTCGCGAGCCCGCCGACGCCGGCCTGGGCGAAGACATGGGTGGGCGGCGCGTCGATCTGGCGGGCCGTCTCTCCGGCGATCAGGCCGTAGCCTGCGGTGATGTCGAAGGGCGCGTCGCGGTAGGCGCCGGCGGCGGTGTCCTGCACGACGATCCAGCCCCGCCGCGCGCCCTCGGCGAAGACCTCGCGGACGCTGTCGTCGTAGCCGCCCGCGGTGCGGACGACCTCGGCGCCGAAGCCGGCGATGGCGTCGGCGCGGCCCTGGCTGACGGCTGCGTGAATGTAGATCGCGCAGCGCGCCCCGAAGGCGCGCGCCGCCCAGGCCAGCGCGCGGCCGTGGTTGCCGTCGGTCGCCGAGGCGAGCGTGACCTCGGCCAGCGCCTCGCGCCAGCGGCCGGCCACGATGTCCTCGACCGTCGCGTCGCGCCCCTGCGCCGCCAGAGCCCGCTGCGCCGCCCGCGCTGCGGCGAAACCGGCGCCGAGCGGCTTGAAGGCCCCGAGGCCGAAGCGCGTCGCCTCGTCCTTGTAGAAGACCGCGCCGAGCCCGGTCTCGCGCGCGAGCCCGTCGAGCCGGCGCAGGGGCGACGGCGCATAGCCCGGCCAGGCGGTCAGCGCCGCCTCCGCGGCCTCGAAATCGGCGCGGGTGAACGGGCCGAGCGGAAGGGCGCCCTGCGGCCCGGCCGCGCGGGGATTGACGAAGAAGTCGAACGCGTCGTTCACGGGCCGGGGCCTTCCGCATCTGCCGCCGCGTCGGGGCGCTGGGCGCGCGGCGGGAGGGAGCCTAGCCCGCCCGCGCGCGGGCCGGCAATGCGCTCAGGCCGGCGCCCACTGGTCGAACAGCCGACCCCAGCGCGCCAGCCCCGGCGACTGCGCGCCGACGGCGGCGAGGCAGGCGCGCAGCGTCACCGCGACGCTGTCGAAGACCGGCACGCCGGTCTCGCGCTCGATCGCGGGGGCGAGGCGGGCGGCGTCCATGTTGGTGCAGACCACCGCGACGCAGTCCGGCTGGTCGGCGGCGGCCTCGCGGATCATCGCGGCGATGCGCTCCTGCGGCAGGGTCGCGAAGGAGAAGTTGTCGCTGAGCCCGGCGTGGCGCTCCGACGTCACCTCGAACCCCTCGCGCCCCCAGTTCTCCGCGATGCGGCTCTGCACGTCTGTCGTGTAGGGCGTGACGAGCCCGATGCGTCGGGCGCCGGCGGCGCGGAACAGGTCTCTGAAGCCCAGAACGGCGGTGCAGGGCGCGGCGCCGGTGCGGGCGGCCAGCGCCTCGCACAGCGCCTCGTCGCGTTCGAAGCCGAGCCAGCTCGCCGAGGTGCCGTTCCAGGCGATGCAGTCGACCTTCGCGTGCGACAGGAGTTCGGCGGCGGCGAGGATCGGCTCCTGCTCGAACTGCGAGAGCTGCGCCGCGCCGAGGCCGATCTCCGTCACCCTGAACCGGGAGAAATGCGCCGTGACCCCCGGCGCGTCGGCCAGCATCGCCTGCGTCACAGGCTCCAGCACGGTGTTGGAGGAGGGGGTGAGCATGCCGAGGCGAAGGGTCATGAGGTCATCCGAATACGCGGTCAGGCAGCCACAGCGCGAGCTGCGGCAGGGCGATGAGCACCGCGACCATGGCGAGCATCACGAGCACGAAGGGCGCGGCGCCGCGGATCACGTCGGAGATCGGCCCTTCTCCGCGCACGCCCTGCACGACGTAGAGGTTCATGCCGATGGGCGGAGTGATGAGCGCGACCTCCATCAGGATGACGAGGAACACCCCGAACCATACGGGGTCTATCCCGAAATGGACCACGATAGGAAACACCACCGGGATCGTGGCGACCATCATCGACAGCGTCTCCAGAAAGCAGCCGATCACGAGGTAGAACACCGTCAGCAGCAGCAGCGCCTCCAGCGGCGAGCCCGCCATGGCGGCGACGAGCCGCGTCATCGCCTGCGGCACGCCCATCACGCCGATCACGAAGTTCAGGAACTGCGCCGCCACGAGGATCAGCAGGATCATCGCCGAGAGCCGCACCGTCGCCTCGAAGGCCTGATGCAGCATCGCAACCGAGAGCCGCCGCGCCAGCGCGGCCAGCGCCACGGCCGCCAGCACCCCGAGCGCCGCGGCCTCGGTCGGCGTCGCCCAGCCGGCGTAGATGCCGCCCATCACCACCGCGAAGATCACGACCGGCGGCGCCAGTCCAGACAGCCTGCGCAGCCGCTCGCCGAGCGGGCGCGTCGGCGCAGGCGCGCCGCAGATCTCCGGGTTCAGCCGGCTCGCCAGCGCGATCCAGCCCAGAAACAGCGCCATCATCAGGAGGCCCGGCGCCACGCCAGCCAGAAACAGCCGCCCGATCGAGGTGTTGGTCATCGCGCCGTAGATGATCATGTTGATCGAGGGCGGGATGAGGATGCCGAGCGTCGCGCCGGCGGCGATCGAGCCGAGCGCCATCCTCGGCGCGTAGCCCCGGCTCGCCATCGCCGGCAGCGCCACCGAGCCAATCGTTGCGGCCGTGGCCACGGAGGAGCCGGAGACGGCGGCGAAGACGCCGCTGGCGAGAACGTTGGTGTGCAGCAGCCCGCCGGGCCAGCGCGAGACCCAGTCGCTGAGCGACTCGTACATCCTGTCCGCCATGCCGGAGCGCAGCAGGATCTCTCCGAGCAGGATGAAGAGGGGGATGGAGGTGAGCGTGAAGTCGTTCAGCACGCTCCAGGAATTGCCGCCGAACGCCATCAGCATCGGCATGCCGAGCCAGAGCGCCGCGCCGAGGGCGGCGACGAGAAACAGCGCCGCCGCCACCGGCACGCCGACGAACATCATGCCCAGCATCAGCGCGAAGCCGATGAGCGCGTCGGTCGCGCCGATCATGCTCCGGCGTCTCCGCCGCGGTCGGCGAGCGAGGCCCGCTCCTCCGCGATCTCCTCGTTCAGGCTCCGCGCGCCGTAGCGGTTGTTGAGCGCGCCGCGGTCGAGGGCCAGCAGCGCGACGGCATGCAGCGCAGCCGCCAGCGCGACGGCGGCGAAGAAGGCGAGGCCCGCGACCCACACCGCCTGCGGCGCCCAGAGCGCCGTCTGCAGCGGTGTGCCCGAGAGGCTGCGATACTCGACGCTCTCCTGCATCGTCGCCCAGCCGCGCAGCGCCAGAAAGCCCGCCATGGCGGCGAGCGAGAGCGCGGCGGCGACGTTGAGAAGCGCCCGCAGGCCCGCGGGCAGGCGCTCCAGCAGCAGGTCGATGCGGGTGTGCGCCCGGTCGAGGGTCGCCAGCGCCCCGCCGAAGCCGACGACGCAGGCGACGACGTAGCCGCCCATCTCGTCCGCGCCCTGAAGCGAGGCGTTGAACACCTTGCGCAGCACGACCTCCAGCCCGATCAGCGCCGACAGCCCGAGCAGCGACCAGCCCGCTG
>CAYGUQ010000287.1:0-5913 GCA_964352995.1 uncultured Rhodobacterales bacterium | reverse complement strand
CGCCAAGCGCGTGCTGTCGGTCGCGGTGCACAACCACTACAAGCGGCTGAACCACGCCGCGAAGTCGTCGGACGTCGAGCTGGCGAAATCCAACATCCTGCTGATCGGCCCCACCGGCTGCGGCAAGACGCTGCTGGCGCAGACGCTGGCGCGCATCCTCGACGTGCCCTTCACGATGGCCGACGCCACCACGCTGACCGAGGCGGGCTATGTCGGCGAGGACGTCGAGAACATCATTCTCAAGCTGCTCCAGTCGGCCGACTACAACGTCGAGCGCGCGCAGCGCGGCATCGTCTACATCGACGAGGTCGACAAGATCAGCCGCAAGTCCGACAACCCGTCCATCACCCGCGACGTCTCGGGCGAGGGCGTGCAGCAGGCGCTGCTGAAGATCATGGAAGGCACCGTCGCCTCCGTGCCGCCGCAGGGCGGGCGCAAGCATCCCCAGCAGGAGTTCCTGCAGGTCGACACGACCAACATCCTGTTCATCTGCGGCGGCGCCTTCGCGGGGCTGGAGCGGATCATCGCCCAGCGCAACAAGGGCTCGGCGATGGGCTTCGGCGCCAACGTCCGCGCCGAGGACGACAAGAAGACCGGCGAGCTGCTCATGGCGCTGGAGCCGGAGGATCTGCTCAAGTTCGGCCTGATCCCCGAGTTCGTCGGCCGCCTGCCCGTCATCGCCACGCTGCGCGACCTCGACGAGGAGGCGCTTGTCACCATCCTCACCGAGCCGAAGAACGCGCTGGTGAAGCAGTATCAGCGCCTGTTCGAGATGGAGAGCGTGAAGCTCAGCTTCACCAAGGAAGCCCTCAAGGCCGTCGCCCGCCGCGCCATCGAGCGCAAGACCGGCGCCCGCGGCCTGCGGTCGATCCTTGAGGACGTGCTGCTGGAGTCGATGTTCAACCTGCCCGATCTCGACGGCGTCGAGGAAGTCGTGGTCAACGAGGAAGTCATCGACGGCAAGGCCAAGCCGCTCCAGATCTACGCCGAGAAGCGCGACGGCGCCTCCGCCTGATCTCGCGCCTGACGCGCGGCGCGCCGTAGATCGGCGCGTCAGCGGGCGGCGAGGGCGGGGGCTTCTTCGGCGCGCGGCTTGATCGCGGCGCGCCGGCGCACGACATGATGGCTACGTCTCTGAATACTGGGGACGCGCCGCCGCCGCTCCACGGGGCGGCGCGTCTTGCGAAAGGGCAAGAGCAGCAATGAAAACCATGGTTCTCCCCGTGCTCCCGCTGCGCGACATCGTTGTGTTTCCGCACATGGTCGTGCCGCTGTTCGTGGGCCGCGAGAAATCCGTCCGCGCGCTGGAGGAGGTGATGCGCGAGGATCGCCAGATCCTCCTCGCGAGCCAGCGCGACGCCGGCAAGGACGACCCCGAGACCGGCGACATCTTCGAGACCGGCTCCGTCGCCAACGTCCTGCAGCTCCTGAAGCTGCCCGACGGCACGGTGAAGGTGCTGGTCGAGGGCAAGGCGCGCGCGCGCATCCTCTCCTACACCGACCGGGCGGAGTTCTTCGAGGCGACCGCCGAGACGCTGGAGGAGACCGTCGAGGACGCCTCGGCGGTCGCCGCGCTGGTGCGCTCGATCTCCGGCGAGTTCGAGAAATACGTCAAGCTCAACAAGAACATCCCGCAGGAAGCCGTCGCCACCGTCGCTCAGATCGAGGACGGCGCGAAGATGGCCGACACCATCGCAGGGCACCTCAGCGTCAAGCTCTCCGAGAAGCAGAAGCTGCTTGAGCTGACGGACGTCGGCGCGCGGCTGGAGCGCATCTACGGCCTGATGCAGGGCGAGATCTCGGTGCTTCAGGTCGAGAAGAAGATCAAGACGCGCGTCAAGTCCCAGATGGAGCGGACGCAGCGCGAGTACTACCTCAACGAGCAGATGAAGGCGATCCAGCGCGAGCTCGGCGAGGGCGAGGAGGGCCGCGACGACGCATCCGAACTGGAGGCGCGCATCGAGGCCACCAAGCTGTCGAAGGAGGCGCGCGAGAAGGCGCTCGGCGAGCTCAAGAAGCTGCGCCAGATGTCGCCGATGTCGGCCGAGGCCACCGTCGTCCGCAACTACCTCGACTGGATGCTGTCGATCCCGTGGGGCCGGAAGAGCAAGGTCAAGAAGGACCTCAAGCTCGCCGAGGACGTGCTCGCGGCCGACCATTACGGGCTTGAGAAGGTCAAGGAGCGGATCGTCGAGTATCTCGCCGTGCAGCAGCGCAGCCAGAAGCTCAAGGGCCCGATCCTCTGCCTCGTCGGCCCGCCGGGCGTCGGCAAGACCTCGCTGGGCAAGTCCGTCGCCAAGGCCACGGGGCGCGAGTTCATCCGCATCTCGCTGGGCGGCGTGCGCGACGAGGCCGAGATCCGCGGCCACCGGCGCACCTATATCGGCTCGATGCCGGGCAAGCTCGTGCAGTCGATGAAGAAGGCCAAGACCACCAACCCGCTCATCCTGCTCGATGAAATCGACAAGATGGGTCAGGATTTCCGCGGCGACCCGGCCTCGGCGATGCTGGAGGTGCTGGACCCCGAGCAGAACGCGACGTTCGTGGATCACTATCTGGAGGTCGAGTACGACCTCTCGAACGTGATGTTCATCACCACGGCCAACACCTACAACATGCCGCGGCCGCTGCTCGACCGCATGGAGATCATCTCGCTCTCCGGCTACACCGAGGACGAGAAGCGCGAGATCGCGCGCCGCCACCTGCAGCCGAAGCAGGAGAAGGCGCACGGCCTCAGGAAGGGCGAGTTCTCCATCGACGACGCCGCGCTGACGCTGGTGATCCGCCGCTACACCCGAGAGGCCGGCGTGCGCAACCTTGAGCGCGAGCTCGCCAAGCTATGCCGCAAGGCGCTGACGCGCATCGTCAAGGGCGCGGAGAAGCAGGTCGTCGTCAACGAGGCGCGGGTCGAGGATTTCCTCGGCGTGCCCCGCTTCAAGTACGGCCTCGCCGAGGAGCGCGACGAGGTGGGCGTCACCACTGGCCTCGCCTGGACCGAGGTGGGCGGCGACCTGCTGTCCATCGAGGCGCTCAAGCTGCCGGGCAAGGGCCGGATGAAGACGACCGGCAAGCTCGGCGACGTGATGAAGGAGTCCATCGAGGCGGCGGCGTCCTTCGTGCGCAGCCAGGCCCCGCAGTACGGCGTCAAGCCGACGCTGTTCGAGAAGCTCGACATCCACGTCCACGTGCCCGAGGGCGCCACCCCGAAGGACGGCCCGTCGGCCGGCGTCGCGATGGTCACCTCCATCGTATCGGTGCTGACGGAGATCCCGGTGCGGCGCGACGTGGCGATGACCGGCGAGGTCACGCTGCGCGGGCAGGTGCTGCCGATCGGCGGCTTGAAGGAGAAGCTGCTCGCCGCGCTGCGCGGCGGCGTCAAGACGGTGCTGATCCCGAAGGAGAACGCCAAGGACCTGCCCGAGATCCCCGACAACGTGAAGGAGGGGCTCGAGATCGTGCCGGTCGCCACCGTGGCGGAAGTGCTGAAGACCGCGCTGGTCTCAGCGCCAGTGCCGATCGAGTGGGATCCCGACCAGCTCGATCAGGCCGTGGCGAGCCCGGGCGACGTGGACGAGGGCGAAGTCCGGGCGCACTGACGCCCATGCCGGCGGGTTTGGGCCCGCCGGCTCCCGCTCGGCTCGGCGCAGAACTGTCCCCACAACGGCCGCGCGCGGCCGGGTCGTTCCGCGCCGCACGGTCGCCGAGCCTTATCGCCGCCTTAATTTCTTGGTGTTTCCATAGCTGGTAGACGTTTCCTGAAGACCGCGCGTGACCTCGATGCGGGGAGTTTAGGCGACGCGCCGCAGAGACCCGACCTGCTGCGAGCGTGCGAGGCAAGGCAGGATCGATGCGGATTTCGCTTCGCGCGCTCATCGTCGGACTCGCCATGGCGAGCGTCTTCGCGAGCCTCGCGGCCTTCGGCGTGGTCTCCTACGGCTTCGCGGCATCGGCGCTGCGCGAATCCGTGGTGGCGAAGCTGATCGCCGTCGCCTCGGCTCGGGCGGCGACGGTGGACCAGGTCCATCGCGGCTGGCGCGACCGGGTCGAGCTCATCGCGGCGGACGACGGCGTCGCGCAGTGGCTCCGCGGGGTCGACCGCAACGGCCTCGACGCCGCCCGGCCGCCCCCCGAACTGTCGCCGCTGGGCCTGCCCGTACATCGCGACCTCGTCGGGCTGGCCTTCTTCACGCGACGCGGCGCACTCGCGCACGAGGTCTCCCTCGACCCTGGCGTCGTGGCGGACTGGCGCGACGCGGTGGACCTCCGCCGCATCGATCGCGTCACGTCGCTCGGCGAGCGGCCGACCGCCTACGGCGCGAGTTTCGCGCTCGCGGCGCCGGTCAGGGCGGGGCGCACCGTCGGCTACGTCATCGCGCAGTTCTCCATGGAGCCGATCGCCGACGTCTCGCGGGACTTCGACGGTCTCGGCGAGACGGGCGAGGTCGTCGTCGTCCGTCGCGGCGCGGATGGCGGCTTCAGCTACGCGGCGCCGCTGCGCTTCGAGAAGCCGGCGGTCTATCCGCGGCCGGTCGCGACGGCGGCGGAGCAGGCGAGCCTCGACGCCGTTTTCTCCTCCGCCGGCGCGCGCGAGGCCCATGTCATCACCGATTATCGCGGCGAGAAGGCGCTTGCGACGCCGGCCTTCGTGCGCGCGGTCGACTGGCTGGTCGTGGCCAAGATCGACGAGGCCGAGGCCGTCGCGCCGCTCGGCGTCTGGACGCGGGAGGCGATGGCCACAGCCGCCGTAACCGCGCTGCTGCTGACCGGCCTCTGCCTCGCCGCCGCGCGCCTCGTGACGCGCCCGGTCGAGGCGCTCGGCGGCGTCGCCGACAGGCTCCAGGCCGGCCAGTACGACGCAAGGTCCAGCAGCGGCTTCATCGCCGAGGTCAACAAGCTTGGCGAGGCCTTCGACCGCATGGCCGCCGGCATCAGCGGCACGCTGGAGCGTCTGCGGGCCGCGCGCGACAGCGCCGAGGCCGCGAGCCGCGCGAAGTCGAGCTTCCTCGCCAACATGAGCCACGAGATACGCACGCCCATGAACGGCGTGATCGGCGCGGCCCGACTGCTGGAGGCGACGCCGCTGAGCGCGGAGC
Organism: uncultured Rhodobacterales bacterium; assembly: GCA_964352995.1. Classification (GTDB taxonomy): domain Bacteria; phylum Pseudomonadota; class Alphaproteobacteria; order Rhodobacterales; family Rhodobacteraceae; genus Rubrimonas. The sequence continues at coordinate 820 of CAYGUQ010000287.1, read as the reverse complement.
AGCGGATGCTGACGCGCGTGATCGCCTCGTCCGGCGACGCGCTGCTGACGCTGATCAACGACATCCTCGACATCTCGCGCATCGAGGCGGGCAAGTTGCGGGTCACCGCGGAGCCCTTCGACCTGCGCGGTCTCGTCGAGGGGGTCGCCGCGATGCTCGGGCCCTCGGCAGGGGCGAAGGGGTTGGAGCTGGTCGTCTCGGTCGAGCCGGCGGTGGCGGCGCAGGTCGTCGGTGACGCCGGGCGCGTGCGGCAGATCGTGACCAACCTCGCCGGCAACGCCGTGAAGTTCACCGCTGAAGGCCATGTCGCGATCCGCGTGGCGGCGCGGGACGACGGGCGCGTGCGCATCGAGGTGGAGGACACCGGGCCCGGCATCGCGCCCGATCAGCTGCCGTTCGTGTTCGAGGCGTTTCACCAGGTCGACGACAGCAGCACCCGCAGCCACGACGGCGCCGGGCTCGGCCTCGCCATCACGCGGCGGCTTGCGGGGCTGATGGACGGCGCCGTCGTCGCCGCGTCGTCGCCGGGCCGCGGCTCGACCTTCACCGCCACGCTGAAGCTGCCGCCCGCCGCCACCGACGCCGGGCCGGCATGGCCGGCGGCGCTCCTCGGCAAGCGCGCCCTGCTCGCGCACCCCTACGGCCCGGCGCGGCGGGCGCTGGCGCAGACGCTGCGGTCGGCCGGCATGCGCGTCGAGGAGTGCGAGGCGCCGCCGGGGCGCGCGACGCGGGCGCGCTGCGACGTCGCGCTCGTCGCCCTGAGGCAGGACGACTGTGCGGAGGGCGCCGCGCCCGCGGCCGGCGCCGCGCCGATCATCGT
>CAYGUQ010000286.1:0-5924 GCA_964352995.1 uncultured Rhodobacterales bacterium | reverse complement strand
GACAGGCCGCGCGACAGGCCGCGCGACAGGCCGCGCGACAGGCCGCGCGACAGGCCGCGCGACAGGCAACCGCAGGAGACGCCCGGCGCGAGGTCGCCAAGGGGCCGGCCGGGCGCACGCGGATCGAGAACCCCGTCGAGTGCGCGCCGACCGGGGCGATCGGCGTGGCGCGGCTCAAGAGGCTGACCGAGCGCGGCCGGACCGCTGGTTTCCGACGGCGGCGGGCCGACCTGCCGCCGGCATGCGTCGCCGCCGCCTTTCGCCTCAGGCCGCCGCGACGCGCCAGATGACGTCGCCCACGTCGTCGGCCACGAGCAGCGAGCGCCGGTCGGGCCCGACCGCCACGCCGACCGGACGACCATAGCTGAAACTCTCGTCCGCCGACAGGAAGCCCGACAGCACGTCGCGCGGGGGGCCGGCGGGGCGGCCGTTGCGGAACGGCACATGGACGACGCGGTAGCCCGACAGCGTGCTGCGGTTCCACGAGCCGTGCTGGCCGATCGCCATGCCCTCTCCGAAGCCGGGCAACGTCCCCTCCGGAACCCAGCACAGGCCGAGTGAGGCGGTATGGCCGCCCAACGCGTAGTCGGGCTGGATCGCGCGCGCCACCATCGCGGGATCCTGCTTCACGCGGTCGTCCACCGTCTGGCCCCAGTAGCAGTAGGGCCATCCGTAGAAGCCGCCGTCCCGCACCGTCGTCAGGTAGTCCGGCGGCGTCTCGTCGCCGAGCCCGTCGCGCTCGTTCACGACGGTCCAGAGCAGTCCCGTCGTCGGCTCGAACGCCATGCCGACCGGGTTGCGCAGGCCCGAGGCGTAGATGCGGGCGCTGCCGGTCTCCACGTCGATGGCGTAGATGCAGGCGCGCCCCTCCTCGACCTCCATCCCGGGCTCGCCGATGTTGGACAGCGAGCCGACGCCGGCGAAGAGGGTCTTGCCGTCGGGGGAGACGATCAGGCTGCGGGTCCAGTGGCCGCCGGGCTTGAAGCTCGCCAGCCGCCGGCCCTCGCCCGTCACCGTCGCCGCGGCGGGATCGTACGGGAAGGCCAGCACGCCGTCGCAGGGGGCCGCGTAGAAGGTGTTCCCGATCACCGCCATGCCGAAGGGCTGGTGGAGGTCCTTCAGGAAGATCTCGCTGTGCTCGGCGGCGCCGTCGCCGTCCGCATCGCGCAGTCGGGTGATGCGGTTGGCGCTGTCGCCGACCGCCCAGGCCCGGCGCATGGTGCTCTGCATCGCATAGTCGAACACGCTGCGCGGCGGGCGCCCCTGCTGCATCGCCTCGGCGACCAGCACGTCGCCGTTCGCCAGCACCTCGATCCAGCGGGGATGCCTGAGGCCGCCGGCGAACAGGTTCGCCTTCAAGCCGGGGGCGGCGGTCGGGGTCTCGTCGCCCTTCCAGCCGCGGGCCGTCGGCATCTTCAGCGTCGGCAGGGCGCCCTGCGGCCGCGCGCCGGGAATGCTCGGCGAAAGGCCGACCGCCGCAGTCTGCGGCACGCCCTGCAGGCGGCGGATCGCGATCATCGCCGCGCCGACCAACGCCACCGCGCGCGCGAAGAGGGATGACAACATGCAGGGCGACCTTTCCAAGCGGGACGGGGCCATTGGTAGAGCCTGCGACGGCGTCGGCAACCCCCGCCGATGCGGCGGGCCGCCATTGCCGAAAGGGACGACGGGAGATCGCCTCGGCGGCGGCAGGCGATGAGCCGCCGGTCGCCGCCGTCCGTCCGCATCGGTCGGCGCCGCGCGGCGAGCGCGAACCCCGGCGCCCCCCGCGGACATCGCGCTGCGGCGCGTCTCCAAGCGCCGCGGCGCCATCTCCGCAACCGATGCGTTTTATGGGACGCCCCGACCCCAATTTAGCAGCAGACCGAAGCGATCCGGCGTCGCATTTTCCCTTCGTGCAACGCAACGCCCCCTCGACCATGCCGACCGACGCCTCGGCCGTCAGTCGCTTCCTAGGAGCGGCCTGGCCCTACGTCACCGGACCGCTCTTCCTGCTGGCGATCTGGCAGCTCGCCTGGGCGTTCGACCTTGTCGATGCGCGCCTGCTGCCCTCGCCGGCGGCGACGCTCGACGATACGGCCGGGTCCATCCTGTCGGGCGACGTGTTCGCGGACCTGTGGCCGACCTTCGTGCGGGTGCTCTACGCCTTCGCCTGCGCCGCCGTGGTCGGCGTGCCGCTCGGCATCGTGCTCGGCGTGAACGAGCGGGTGTATCGCGCGGTGGAGTTCGTGATCGACTTCTTCCGCTCGACGCCCGCGACCGCGATGTTCCCGCTGTTCCTGCTTCTGTTCGGGCTCGGCGACTTCTCCAAGATCGCGGTCGCCTCGTTCGCCGCGCTGCTCGTGATCGTGTTCAACACCGCCTACGGCGTGATGAACGCGCGCCGCACGCGGCTGCTGGCGGCGCGCTCGATGGGGGCCTCGCGGCTGCGCATCTTCATCGACGTGGTGTTCTACGAGACGCTGCCGCAGACCTTCGTCGGGCTGCGGACGGCGGTGTCCCTGGCGCTCGTCGTGATCATCGTCGCGGAGATGTTCATCGGCGCGACCGACGGCCTCGGCCATCGCATCATCGACGCGCAGATCTCCTACGACCTGCCGGAGATGTACGGCTCGATCCTGATCACCGGCGCGCTCGGCTATGCGCTGAACGTCGCGTTCCTGATCGTCGAGAGCCGGCTGGTGCACTGGTCCGGCAGATGACTTCAATCGCCCCATGATGGAGCTAGGCGCATGAAACCCACCCTCGCCGCGGCCGCCGCCCTGGCCTTTTCCGCCGCCTCGGCGCACGCCTGCGACAGCTACGAGGAGGTGACCTCCGCCTGGCTGCCGATCATGCAGACCACCGCCTACTACGTGGCGACGGAGGAAGGCCTGTTCGAGGCCGCCTGCATCAAGGTCGACAGCAACAAGATGCAGAGCCCCAACCACATCATCGACGCGCTGGTCGGCGGCCGGGCCGATTTCGGCCCGCCGGGCGCGGCGGCGGGCATCGCCATGCTGGCGGAGGCGAAGTTCCCCGGCACCTTCAAGGTGTTCGGGCTTCAGGGCGGCGGCATCGGCGTCAACCTGATCAACGACGGGCTGATCGTGCGCTCGGGCAGCGACATCAAGAGCTTCGCCGATCTGGAGGGCAAGACCCTCGGCCATGTGCCCGGCATCCAGTGGCGAACGATCTCCAGCCACCTGGTGCGCGCGGCGGGGCTCGACCCGGAGACGCAGGTGACGCTGGTCGACCTGGCGGTGCCCCAGCAGGTGCCGGCGGTGCTCGGCGGCAGCGTCGACGCGACCCTGTCGCTGGAGCCGGTGGGCTCGATCGCGGCGGCGACCGAGGGCGTCGAGCGCGCGATGATCAACCCGGTCGCCGCGGTGATCGCCGATCCGTTCTACTCCGGGGCCGCGGTGCTGACGACCAAGTTCATCAAGGAGCGCCCGGCGGTGGCGCGCAAGATCGTCGAGATCATCGATCAGGCGACCGCCATGGCGATGGCCGACTTCGACAAGTACAAGGCCATCATCCCCAAGTACACCGCGATCCGCGAGGATCAGCTCGACCTGCTCGCCAAGCCCTATCTGCGCAGCTTCAGCGACCTCAACGAAACCGATCTGGACTCCTATCAGGCGTTCGTGGACGTGTTCGTCTCCGAGGGGGTGATGGAGGCGCCGATGGACGTGCGCACCAAGATCCTCTCCCTCGACGACTTTCCGGGCTGAGCGCGCGTGACGGATCACGCCGACGCCGCGCGATGACCGTCGCGCACCCCATGCCGGAAGCCCGCGCGCCGCAAACCGGGCGGCGCGCGGGCGTCCTGTCGGTCAAGGGCCTGTCCAAGCGCTTCGACCACGCGACGGTCTACGACGCCTTTGACCTCGACCTGCCCATGGGGTCGTTCACCAGCGTGTTCGGCCCCAACGGCTGCGGCAAGAGCACGCTGATCAACATGATCTCCGGCCTGACGCCGTTCGACGCGGGCGAGGTGCTCTATGACGGCCGCACGATCCGCCAGACGCGCATCTCCTACGTGTTCCAGAACTATCGCGAGGCGCTGTTTCCGTGGATGCGCGCCATCGACAACATCCACTACCCCCTCAAGCTGCGCGGCGTCCCGAAGGCCGAACGCACGGCGCGCGTCGAGCGGCTGGTCGACGATTTCGGGGTCAGAATCGACCTCAACGCCTATCCCTACACGCTGTCGGGCGGGCAGCAGCAGGCGGTCAGCATCCTGCGCGCGCTGGCCCCCGATCCTGAGGTGCTGTTTCTGGACGAGCCGTTCTCGGCGCTCGACTACGAGATGACGCTGTTGATGCGCGAGAAGCTCCAGGCGATGTTCGTGCGCTCCGGCGCCACCATGGTTCTGGTGAGCCACGATCTGGAGGAAGCGGTGCAGATGGCCGATCAGGTGCTGCTTCTGACGCGGCGGCCGACGCGGGTCGCCGCGCTGGTGGACAACCCGCTGCCCCGCCCGCGCGACGCCGCGGCGCTGCTGGACCCGGCCTTCGTGGCGCTGCGCTCGCACTGCCTTGAGATTTTCCAGCGCCACGCGCGGGTGGAGGAGACATGAGCGAAGATGTGGGCCCTCGCGGCTATCACGACATCGGCGGCGACGCCGCCGGCCCGATACCGAAGGTCGAGCTGCCGTGGATGCGCTGGGAGAAGCAGACCGAAGCCGTCCGCAACCTGCTCGGCGACGGCACGCGGCGGATCATCTCCCTCGACGAGATGCGGCGCGGCTTCGAGAGCTTCGGGGCCGAGAAGTACAGGCGCCACTCCTTCTATCGCCGCCGGCTGGAGGCGATGGTCGACGTGCTGATCGAAAAGGGCGTCCTGACCCGCGAGGAGTTCGACGAGGCCGTCGCGCGCCGGCGGATCGTCTGGGCGGCGGACGACGGCGACGCATGAGCGCGCCGCGCTTCGCGCCGGGAGACGCGGTGAGCGTGCTGGCGCTCGGCAAGTCCGGCCATGTCCGCATCCCCGCCTATGTCCGCCGCCGGCGCGGGGTGGTGGTGCAGTATTGCGGCGCGTTCCTGAACCCCGAGGATCTCGCGGTCGGCGTCAGCAGCGGGCCGGTGGTCAATCTCTATCGCGTGGCCTTCGAGCAGCCCGCGCTCTGGCCCGATGGCGGCCATCAACCCCAAGACCGTCTGATCATCGAGATCTACGACCACTGGCTGGAGCCGGCATGACGCCCCACGATCACACCCATCACGATCACGAGTCGCTGGTCGTCGAGGACGACGCCGGCAACATCGAGGGCCAGATCCTCATCGACGCGCTGCAGGACGTGCTCGTGGCGCGCAACCTCCTCACGCCAGCCGAGGTGCAGCGGGAGATCCAGAAGCTGGAATCCCCGGGCGTCCATCTCGGCGCCAGGATCGTCGTCCGCGCCTGGACTGACCCCGCCTACAAGGCGCGGTTGCTGGCGAACGGCAAGGCCGCGGCGGCGGAGCTCGACATCGTCGTGGGAGAGGCGCAGCTCGTGGTGGTGGAGAACACCGCGACGCTGCACAACCTCATCACCTGCACGCTGTGCTCCTGCTACCCGCGCTCCATCCTCGGGCAGCCGCCGTCCTGGTACATCTCCAAGGCCTACCGCGCGCGCTCGGTGCGCGAGCCGCGGGCGGTGCTGGCGGAGTTCGGCCTCGACCTTGCGCCCGGAATCGAGCTGATCACGCACGACAGCAACGCGGACATGCGGTATCTGGTGCTGCCCGAAGCGCCTGCGGACGCGCAAGCCGCCGATGTGGCGACGCTGCAGGCCCGCGTGACGAGGGACCACCTGATCGGCGTCGCGCGCCCCCTCTAACCCCTCTTACGCGCCCCCCGCCCCGTCCGCCCCCAAAACCCCCAAGTGAGGGCCGATTATCTGCGGTCAATGCAAGGGAAATTTCAAGGATGAGGCAGCTTGTGAGCATCACATCCGAGAC
>CAYGUQ010000285.1:0-5944 GCA_964352995.1 uncultured Rhodobacterales bacterium | reverse complement strand
ACCGTCTTGCCCGAGCCGGTCTGCGCCGAGACGAGCACGTCGCGCCCGGCCGCCTCCGGGGCCAGCACGGCGCGCTGCACGGGCGTCAGGCTGTCGTAGCCCTTCGCCTCAAGGGCCGCCGCCAGCGGCGCCGCGATGTCGAGATCGGTCATGCGCCTCGCCTGAGATGGGGTGGCGCCGCGCCGCTCCGGCGTCGCAGGGCCAAAGCGGGTCGCTACCGCCTCGCCCGGCGAGAGTCAAAGCAATGCCGCGTTGCGCCGGGCGCAGGAAGCCGCGCGTCGCGCCGAGCGCCGGAAACAGCGCCTCGCGCTCAGTGCAAGAAGGCGAACGCGAAGAGCAGCGCCATGGCCAGCAGCGCCAGGGTCTCGCAGGCGATCACCAGCACGCCCTTCGCCCCTGCGGCCCGCATCTCCGCCAGCGAGGTGCGCACGCCGAGCGCCGCGATGGCGGTCAGCAGCATGGCGCGGGAGGTCGTGTTCGCCGCCTCGATCAGCCATTCCGGCGCCGGCAGGGTGTTGCGTGCGATCATGAGCGCGGTGAACGCCACCACGAACCATGGCAGCCCGACGCGCTTGCCGCCCTCCGCGCGGTAGGCGAAGGCGACCACCAGCAGCACGACCGGCAGCAGGGCGATGCGCTGCAGCTTGGTGAAGGTGGCGATGTCGCCGGCCTCGACGCTGACGGAGTAGCCCGCGCCCACGACCTGCGCGACGTCGTGCACCGTCGCCCCGATGAGGTATCCGATGGAGGTGTCGTCGAGCCCCAGCGCCCCGAAGAGGGCGGGGTAGATCACCATCGCGACGGTCGAGAGCGTGGTGACGCCGACGACCGTGAAGAGCACGTCGCGCTCCCCGATCAGCCGCGAGGGCAGCACGGCGGCGAGCGCCAGCGCCGCGGAGGCCCCGCAGATGCCCACGGCGCCCCCGGTCAGCAGTCCGAAGGCCGAGCCGCGGCCGAAGGCGCGCGCGATCAGCACGCCGCCGCCCAGCGTGAGCATCAGCATGGTCACGACGCCGATGGTCGGCGTCCAGCCGAGCCGCGCGACGTCCTCGAAGGTCAGCCGCACGCCGAGCAGCGCCACGCCGATGCGCAGCAGCGTCTTGGAGCAGAACACGATCCCCGGCCCGGCGCGCTCGTCGGCGGCGAGGAAGTTGAACGCCATCCCGATCAGCAGCGCGAACAGCATCGCCGGCGCGCCGTAATGCTCGCCGAGGAAGCCCGCCGCCAGCGCGACGGTTCCGGCCAGAAGCACCCCCTGCCGGTGGCGGGACCACCACGCCCGTCCCCCGGCGAAGCGCGAGGGCGCTCCGGCCTCTTCGTCGGATGCGGTCATGCGCGGCGCTCCTGCTGGCGGTCGGCCTGGAAGGGGTCGAGGCGGTTCACATCCGCCCCTTCCACGGCACCGCCTTGCGCTCGACGAAGCGCATCAGCAGGTCGAAGGCGTAGGCGATGGCGGCGATGACGATGATGCCCATGATCACCGTCGAGGTCTGGAGGAACTGGCTCGCCGACAGCACCATGTAGCCGAGGCCCTCCGTCGCCGCGACCATCTCGGCCGCGACCAGCGTGGTCCAGCCGAAGCCGACGCCGATGCGCATCGCGGTCAGGATCTCCGGCAGCGCCGAGGGCAGGATGACATGGCGCATCACCTGCCAGCGGGAGGCGCCGAAGGAATAGGCCGCGTGGATCTGCTCGATGGCGGCGGAGCGCACGCCGGCGCGGGCGCCCAGCGTCACCGGCGCGAAGACCGACAGGAAGATCAGCAGCACCTTCGACGTCTCGCCGATGCCGAACCAGATGATCATCAGCGGCAGATAGGCCAGCGGCGGGATCGGGCGGTAGAACTCGATGGGCGGGTCGAACAGGCCCCGCATCACCGGGCTCATGCCCATCGCCAGCCCAAGCGGGATGCCGACGGCGCAGGCCAGCAGGAAGGCGCCGAAGACCCGCGCGGTGGAGATCGCGACATGCTCCAGAAACGGCGTGTTGGTGAAGCCGTTGTTCCACACGTCGACGAACTTGGTGAGGATCGCGCCCGGCGAGGGCACGAAGAGCGGCTTCACCCAGCCCATCGCCGTCACCAGCCACCACAGAAACAGCAGGAACGCGATGGAGCCGATGGAGAGCCATGTGGCGTCGCCCTGCCCCGGCACGCCGTAGGTCTCGCCCGGTCGGCTGGGCCTGCCGCGCATCAGGCGGGCGAGAGGCCCCTGCCCCGACCGCGCCGTCGCAGCGGTCGGCTTCGTGGCGTCGGTCATGCCGCGGCCTCCTCGTCGGCGAAGATGATCTCCAGGATCTGCTCGCGCAGGGCGATGAAGTCGCGCGAGGCCTTCACCTGCCGCGCGGGCTCCCCCGCCAGGAACCGCCGCGAGAACGGCAGGTCGAAACGATGCGCGATGCGGCCGGGCCGCGGCGACATCACGATGAGCTTCGTGCCCATGAACAGCGCCTCCTCGACGCTGTGCGTGATGAAGAACACCGACTTGTGGGTGCTGTGCCAGACGTTGAGGATGAGCTCCTGCGCCTTCTCGCGGGTCAGCGCGTCGAGCGCGCCCAGCGGCTCGTCCATCAGCAGCACCTTGGGGTCGCAGGTCAGCGCGCGGGCGATCCCGACGCGCTGCTGCATCCCGCCCGAGAGTTGATACACCTTGCTGTCGTGGAACTTGTCGAGGCCGAGCAGCGCCAGATACTCGGCGGCGACGCGGTGGCGCTCCGCCTCGGCCACGCCGCGCAGCATCAGGCCGAAGGCGACGTTGTCGATGACGTTGAGCCACGGCATCAGCGCGTGCTTCTGGAAAACGACCGAACGGTCCGCGCCCGGCCCGGTCACCGGCGCGCCGTCGAGCAGCACCTCGCCCGAGCTCGGCGCGAGAAAGCCCGCGATGAGGTTGAGCAGGGTGGACTTGCCGCATCCCGAGGCGCCGAGCGCCACGACGAAGTCGTCGGCGCCCATCTCCAGCTCGACGCGCGAAAGCGCCTCCACCGGCGCGCGGCCCTCGGCGGCGGGATAGACCACCGAGGCTGCGTTGATCGAAAGACCCATCGTCGCCGTTCTCCTGTCGCAGGGTGCGGGCACGGTCCGGCGGCGCGCCGCCGGACCTGGTCGCGTGACGCGCGCCGCGCAGCCTTACTTCAGCGCCGCCTCGCCGATGGCGGTGTTGACGAAGGGCGCGTAGTCGTCGCGCGCGCTGTCGATGCGGCCCGCGGCCTGCAGGAACTCGGCCGTCGCCTTCATCGTCGCCGGCGCCCCGCCGAGCCACTTGGGCGTGAGCTGCTCGGCCAGCGGCAGGAAGGTCCAGCCCTTGAGGATGCCGGGCACCTGATCGGGCGCGGCGCCGGTGGCCGCGGCGACGGCCTTCACCTGCGCGCTGTCGGCGGTCCACGCGGCCGGGTCGGCGAGATAGGCGGCGTTGGCTGCGTCCATCGCGCGCACGAAGCCGGCGACGGCCTCTGCGTTCTCGCTGGCGAACTCGGCGTTCACGACCCATGCGTCGAAGGTCGGGTAGCCCCATTCCGCGGTCTGGTCGCCGCCGACGAGCAGCGAGCCGGACTGCAGGATCTGGCTCTGCACCGGCTGCCAGATGAAGGCGGCGTCGATCGCGCCCTGCTCCCATGCCGCGGCGATCTGGTCGGGCGGCATGTTGAGGATGGTGACCTCGCGCTCGGAGACGCCGGCGTGCTTCAGCGCGCCCATCAGCGAGAAATGCGCCGTCGAGCCCACCGGCACCGCGAGGCGCTTGCCCTTGAGGTCCTCCAGCGCGGCGATGCCGGCGCCCTCGCGCGCGATCAGGCTTTCGGCCTCGCCGATAACCTGCGCCAGCATGATCACCTGAAGGTCGACGCCCTGGCTGGCGGCGATGGCCAGCGGCGACGAGCCGAGCTCGGCGAGCTTGATGTCGCCGGAGGCCATCGCGGCGATGACCTCCGCGCCCGAGTTGAAGGTGCGCCACTCGATGTCCCAGCCGGTGGCGGCTTCGAAGGCGCCCTCGGCGCGGGCGGCCTGCATCGGCGTGGGGTTGCCGAACTGGCCGATCACCACCGTCTCCGCCTGCGCGGCGCCGGAGGCGGCGAACGCCGAGGCGCCGACTGCGGCGGCGACGGCGAGCTTCTTCATCGTCGAGAACATGCGTGCGGTCTCCCAGTCTGGTCCGGAGGCGTTCGCCGCCCCATGCGACGTGTCCTTGCGGCTTCGCGTCAGCCGGCGAGGCGCGCCGGCGCTTCCCTTCCCGTCGAGAAGGCGACGACGCCGTCGACGAGCGCGTCCAGCGTGTCGAAGGCGCGCGCGCCGGGGTCGACCGCGTCGGGAATGAGCGAGAATTCGGTGCAGGCGATCATCTGCGCCGCGGCGCCCTCCGCCAGCAGCGCCGCCGAGGCCGCGCCCAGCGCCGCGCGCGCGGCGGGCGTCGGCCCCTCGGCCTTGATGGCGCGGATCGCGGCGAGCAGGGCGGCCTCGTCCGCAGCGTAGACCGGCGTCAGCCCCGCCGCGGCGAGCGGGCCGTCGAAGAGGCCGATGCGCCGCACGGCGGGCGAGGCCAGAACGCCGACGCGGCCGCCGGCGCCCGCCGTCGCCTGCGCCCGCGCGACCGAGAGCGCCACCATGTCGATGAACGGGACAGACGTCGCCTCGCGGATCGCCGGCGCGTAGTGGTGCGCGGTGTTGCAGGGCATCGCCAACGCCTCCGCGCCCGCCGCCTCCAGCCGCCGCGCCATGCCCGCCAGAACGGGCGCGGGGTCCTCCCCCACGCCCTCGATCAGCCGCGCGATGCGGGAGGGAACCTGCGGATTCTGGTCGACGACGAGCGGAATGTGGTCGGCGTCGTCGCGCGCGGGCGTGGCGCGGATGATCTTGCCCATGAGCAGCACGGTGGCCTCCGGCCCCATGCCGCCGAGCACGCCGACGCGGCGCAGGCGGGCGCTCACGCCGCGCCCTCCCGCGCCATCCCGGCGTCGGCGCCGAGCGCGTCCAGCGCGTCGAGGACATGCGCGGCGATCAGGTCGCAGTCCTCGAGGGTGAAGGTGAGCGGCACGCGCATGTCGAAGAGCCCCGCAAGGATGCGGTCGGTCCGCGGCAGCGCCTGCGGCGCGACGTAGCGCCAGCTCCGGTGCGCCGACGTGAAGGCGACCGGCTCGGCCGCGCCGAACCACTTCAGCTCCACGCCGTTCGCCAGCGTCGCGGCGAGAAGCCGGCGCGCGTCCTCCGGCGCGATGTCGGGCGTCATGAACTGGATCGATGAGCCGACATAGCGCTCCTGCGCCGGCCGGTGCGGCATGCGCACCAACGGATGCGCGGCGAGCGCGGCGGCCAGCCGGTCGTGCCGCGCGTTCCACGCCTCGATCGCCGCGTCGAGCGCGCGAAGCTGCGGACGCAGGATAGCCGCGCGGAGATTGTCCATCCGCGCCGACATGTTCGGCGTGTCGAGCCGGATGTCGGCGTAGGTCTCGGGCGACGGCCCGGCGCCGTGGCGGCCGTAGAGCATGTAGCTGCCGGAAAGCATCGTCGCGCGCGCCATGAACTCGGCGTCGTCGGAGGTCAGCAGGCCGCCCTCGCCGGAGTTCATGTGCTTGTAGGTCTGGGTGCTGAAGCAGCCGGCCAGCCCGAATGAGCCCGATTTGCGGCCGTTCCACGTCGCGCCCATCGTGTGCGCGCAGTCCTCGATCACCGCGACGCCCTCCGCCTGCGCCCAGGCGGCGAGCCGGTCCATGTCGCACAGGTGGCCGCGCATGTTCGACAGCAGCAGCGTCCGCGCGCCGCTGATCCGCGCCTTCTCGGCGAGGTCGTCGAGGTCGATCACGAGGTTGTCGTCGATCTCCACGAGCACCGGTTCGCCCCCGACGCCGGCGACGGCGCCCGGCACCGGGGCCAGCGTGAAGGCGTTGGTCAGCACCCGATCTCCCGGCCCGACGCCCGCCGCGCGCAGGGCGATCTGCATCGCCTGCCCGCCGG
>CAYGUQ010000284.1:0-5974 GCA_964352995.1 uncultured Rhodobacterales bacterium | reverse complement strand
AAGCGCGAGCTCAAGTCCTGCCGCTACAACGGCCAGTACTGCGCGAACAGTTTCTTCGGCGTCTGCCTTGAGCGCAGGCGCAGCTATTGCTGCTTCGCCTCGCCGCTCTCGCGCATCATGCAGGAGCAGATCCGCCTCCAGACCGGCGCCGGCTGGGGCACGGCCCGCAACCCGCAATGCGGCGGCATGAGCGTCGCCGACCTGCAGGCGATCGACTTCGCCACGCTCGATCTCGGCGAGTGGATGGACATCCTGCTCGACACCGGCGTCATGCCCGACGGCGCCGACGCGACGATCGCCGCCATGACCGGCGCAGGGCGCTCCCTCGCCGACGCCGCGCCCGCCGGCATGCCCCGTCTCGACGTCGTCGACCGAACGCTGTCGCGCACCGGCGGCGTCGCAGTCGGCGACATCGAGGACGCCGCTCAGAGACAGATCAGGGGAGAGCTCGAATGACGCCGAGAACCGCAGTCTTCGCCGCGCTGGTCGCGGCGCTCACGCCCCTCGCCGCAGCCGCCGGGAGCGCCCGCTACGTCGTGGCGTGGTGGGACGGCGCCGACAACCCCGGCGTCTGGTTCCGCGCCGAGGGCGCGGTCGTGCCGGCCGGCGTCGCGCTGACCCGTGTCGACGATCTGCCGCCCGGCCTGGTCGTCCGCCCCGATCCCGGCCGCCTGCATCTGTCGCGCGATCTCGCCCTTCTGCTCGACGTCGCGCCGCGCACGCCGACGCTTCTGCGCGTCGCTGCGCCCGCCGAGACGCCGCTGGAGGCGGAGCGCGCCCCCGTCGTCCCCGCGCCGGCGACGGCGCAGACGCTCGCCTCGCGTCAGGAGCGCATCGCGGCGCTGCTGGCCGCCCTGCAGGCCGAAGCCGCCGCCAGCGCCGAAGAGGACGCAGCGGCGATGGCGGCGGCGCCGGCCTTCGATCCTGGCGGGGCGGTCCAGCACCATCATGCCGCGGCCGCTCCCGTCGCCCGCGGCCGCCTTGTGCCGTTCATGCCGGGAGACCTGCCATGAGACGCCGCGCCGTTCTCGGCGGGCTCGCCGCAGCGCTGGCCTCCGCCGTCCCTGCGCTGGCCGCGCCGACGCTCTATCGCACGCAATGGGGCGGCATCGCCCAGACCCATCTCTGGCTGAAGCTCGCCGGCATCGGCGAGGAGGCCCATGTGCGGTTTCGCACCGACGACGGGCGGCTGCTCGAGGACGGCGTGCGAAGCCTGTCCTGGACGTTTCGCGACTGGCGCGACCACGACGCCGCCGTCTGGATCGACTACCGCCTCTTCGACGTGCTCGCCTTCATCCAGACCGCCGCGAGCCTTGAGACCGGCGCACCGGCGCCGCTCGTGGTCAACAGCGCCTACCGCACGCCGCGGCGCAACCGCACCATCGAAGGCGCCGCGCGCCACTCCCAGCACATCGTCGGCCGCGCCGCCGATCTCGCGACGCCCGACCTCGACGTCGCCGAGCTGGCGCGCCTCGCCGACAACGCCGGCGCCGCCGGCGTCGGGCGCTACCGGCGCTTCGTCCATGTCGACGTCGGACGGGAGGGACGGCGATGGGGTTCTTGACGCGCGGGCGCCTCGGCGCGTCGCAGGCTCGCATGCTGTCGCTGGCGCTCCTGCTTGCGGCCATCGCCAGCGGCGCTCTGGCGTCCGACGCCGCGGTTCGCTTCTACGACGGCCGCGAGGACGGCTGGTTCTGGTATCAGGACCCGGCGCCTGAGACGGAGCCGGAGCCCGACGCGGCGCCGGCCGCCCCGCCGCAGGCGGCGGCGCCAGCCGAGCCCGCCGGGCCGAAGCCGCTGTCCTCGGCCTGGCTCAAGACCGCGATCCCCGAGTATCTCGAGCGCGCGTTGGACGATCCCTCGCCCGACAACGTGCGCGCGGTGCTCTACCTGCAGCGCATCGCCGTCGACAAGGCGACGCAGTACTCCGAGCTGAGCCAGGCGGTGACGCTCGGCGATCCTTTCCTCGACACCGAGTTCGAGCGCCCGCTCTCCAACTTCGCCGCCCAGGAGGTCGACCGCGCCGCGCTCGCCGCGCGCACCGGGCTCCTGCGCCATCTCGCGCAAGAGATCGGCGTCATGTGGTTCTTCCGCTCCGACTGTCCCTACTGCGAGCGTCAGGCGCCGATGATGCAGGCGCTGGAGTACGCCACCGGGCTCAACGTGATGTCGGTCTCGCTCGACGGCGCCGGCCTGCCCTCCGGCGCCTTCGCCGACAGCTTCGTCGTCGATCGCGGACAGGCCGCGCAGCTCGGCGTCCAGACGACGCCGACGATCTTCGTCATGCGCCCGCCCGGCGACATCGAGATGGTCGCGCAGGGCATGATGGAGTTCTCCGACCTGCAGGCGCGCCTCCTGCTGATCGCGCGCCGCAAGGGATGGATCTCGGAAGAGGCCTGGGAGGCCACCCGGCCCCAGCGCCGCACCACCGTCGCCGTCGCGCCTGAAGAGCTCGATCCCGCCCTGCTCGACGATCCCGCAGCGCTCGTCGCGCATCTGCGCGCCGCGATGGCCAGACCATGAGCGCCCGCCTCGACGCCGCCCGCGCATGGCGCGCGCCGCTTTCCCGGAGGAAATCCATGGCGATCCTGAACCGCGCCGCGGCGCTCGCAGCCGCAGCGATCCTCGCGCTGACGCCGCCCGCCTCGGCCGACATGAACGGCCAGATGGCCTCGATGTTCAACAGCCTGGTCAACACCACGCCGCCGGGCTTCTACGACACGTTCCGGCGCGGCGAGCTGTCGGGCGGCTCGATCTACGTCCGCAACCGCATCGTCTCGCCCAACATGATCGGCTTCAACCCGCCAAGCTTCCGGGCGGGCTGCGGCGGCATCGACTTCTTCGCCGGCTCCTTCAGCTTCATCAACGCCGAGCAGTTCGTGCAGCTGATGCGCGCGGTGGCCTCCAACGCCGCCGGCTACGCCTTCAACTTCGCGCTGGGCCAGATCTGCCGCGACTGCATGCAGCACATCGAGACGCTGCAGCGGAAGATCCAGGAGCTCAACCAGTTCGCCGGCAACTCCTGCCAGCTCGCCCAGGGCATCGTGAACGACGGGATCTCCGCCTTCATGGGCCAGAAGTACGGCGAGGCCTCCATCGTCGGCATGGCCGAAGGCCTCGGCGACGTTTTCGAGAGCTGGACCATCGGCGACGGCCAGTCGCCCACCGAGGCGCTGAACGCCGCCGGCAATCCCGCCATGACCGAGCGCATCTCCGGCAACGTCGTCTGGCGCGCGCTGAAGCGCGGCAATACTGCCGGCTGGTTCGCTGCCGGCGGCGGCGACGAAGTCGACAGCGTGCTGATGTCGATCGCCGGCACCGTCATCGTGGAGTGGGACCCCGCCACCGACGAGCCGCAGATCCAGACCCTCGCCGGCAACGCCGAGCTGATCGAGTCCTGGGTCTTCGGCTGGCAGGCCCGCTACTACTCCTGCGCCGGCGAGGGCGAGAACGGCTGTCTCTCGCCGACCATCGCGACCTCCAACTGGCAGGCGAACGCCTTCGTCGACCGCATCTACGACCGCCTCACCAATCCCACCGACGGTCTGATCCGCGTCATCCGCACCAACACCAACCCCACCGCCGCGCAGCGCGGCCTCGTCGGCCCCATGCCCGCCTCGCCCGGCGCCATGTTCGTGCGCCACGCCGCGATCGCCGCCGCGGCCGCCGTCACCTTCGCCCGCGAGGCCGCCAACCATCTCGCTCTTGAGATGGCGTCCAACCTGCTGCGCGATCTCTACGGAACCGTCGCGCGCGCCGTCGACGCCAGCGAAGACCCCTTCGCCCCGGAAGTGAAGCGCGTCATGGCCGAGGCCGCCCGCGCCAACGAGGCGGAGTTCGCTCGGCTGCAGAAGAAGTTCGGCTCCGTCCCAGAGCTCGTCGGGCTCTGGAGCAACTACCTCGACGCCATCCAGCCCGTCATCGACAGCGACAGCCGCTCGCGGCTCGTCAGCACAGCCTTCTGAGGAGGAACGCGCCATGCAATGGTTCGTCTTCGGCGATCTGCAGTTTCTCGCCGACATCGTCAACGGCGTCGCCGCCATGACCGCGACCGTCGGCTCCGCCAACGTCGACGACTACACCGGCATCGTGAAGATCGCCGCGATCATCGGCGTGGCGGTTATGTTCATCCAGGGCATGAGCTCCGGCGGCATGCTGCCGATCAGCCGCTTCCTCATGGTGCCGATCTTCTTCGCCATGATGATGGTCCCGAAAGTCACCGTCACCATGGAGAACGTCTATTCCGGCGTGACGCGCACCATCGCCAACGTGCCCTACGGCATCGCGCTCGCTGGCCAGACCTTCAGCTTTATCGGCCTGCGGCTCACAGAACTCGCCGAGAGCGCCTACACCTATCCCGGCGTCACCAACGACGGGCTCACGCAAGCGCTCGACAACTGGCGCACCCTGCGTCGCGTCGCCGGCGACGCCTCTTACTACGGCGCCGCCAACAACGCCGGCGGCGGCGATTTCGCGCGCTCCTGGGTCAACTACATCTCCACCTGCACCGCCTTCGGCCTCGACGTCGGCAACCTCACCTCCACCGGGATCAACCGCGACAACCTCGTCACCTCGGGCGTCTACAACCCCAGCCGCTCCTTCGGCGCGGAGATCTACGTGGGCGGCGGCCTCGCCAGCAACCTCGACTGCGTCGACGCCCACGCCCAGCTCATGATCTACTCGCGGCAGACCTTCCTGCCGGCACTGAAGAACAGCGTGCTGGCCCAGCACTTCTACGATCCGGTCCGCGACGCCGTCTCCGCCGGCCCCGGCACGCCGTCCTGGGCGCTGGTCGAACCGAAGCTCACGTCGATGTTCAACGTCTTCGGCGGCCTTGGCGGGATCTCGCTGGACGACGCCCTGCTCTCGATGTTCGTCGGCAGCATCTACGATCACGGCACGATGCGGCGGCTCCAGCTAGACCGCAAGGACGCCTATGCGATCATGATCGGCGACGGGATCCGCGCGCGCAACGCGCAATGGATGGCCCAGGGCGACATCTTCCAGCAATACGTGAAGCCGCTGCTGAGCTTCATCGAGGGCTTCTGGTACGCGACGTTCCCTCTGGTCGTGATCGCGCTGCTGCTCGGTGCGCAGGGGCTCATGGTCATGATCCGCTTTCTGCAGATCGGTCTCTGGATTCAGCTCTGGGGCCCCTGCATCGCCATTGTGAACCTCTTCGTCCATCACACCATGGTTGGGGAACTATCGAACCTCGATCAGGCCGCGCTTACCCTCAATTCGCTGGCCGGCCAGTTCGCCGCCGACAGCGTCATCCAGAACTATCTCGGCGTCGCGGGGCTCTTCGCTTCGTCCGTGCCGGCGCTCGCGCTCCTGCTCGTCACCGGCTCGATGTATACCCTCAACGGCGTCGCCGCGTCGGTGGGCGGTCCGGACACCATCAGCGAGGGTAACGCCGCACCGGCACGTCAGGCGCTTTCGCCGAAGATCCAGGTCCTGCCGGAAATGGAGGTCAGCCCGATGCACGGGCTGATGCAGACCGGCGCCGCGCAGCAGATGCCGCGCATCAACCTCAGCCAGATGGCCGAGAACCGCCTGTCCAGCGCCGACACCGAGCTCGCCGGCAGCCGCGTCAGCTTCGCCCAGTCCATCGACAAGGCGCTCACCCGCACCACCGGCTCCAGCAGCGAAAGCTTCAGCGGCTCGCTCTGGCGCGACGGGACAAGCGCGCAGATGTCGGATGTCTATCAGCATGCGAATAATGAAGCGTTTCGGACCATTATGCGAGATATGCAATCAAATGGCATGACTGCCAATGAAGCAGCGACATTCACTGCGACAGTCGGCGCAAGTGTTGCAGCTGGACGGGGAGCGCCAAAGATTTCTGGTGATTTTGCTTCAAGCAGCACCAAAGGCATTTCTGAGCAAAAACTCCAAGAATGGGGCAATGATATCGCTCGTGCATACTCCGAGGACAAATCTCTCTCAGCCGGTCTCACCAGCGCTTTCAGCC
>CAYGUQ010000283.1:0-5975 GCA_964352995.1 uncultured Rhodobacterales bacterium | reverse complement strand
CCAGGCGGCCGTCTCGCCCGCCGCCGCGTGCTGGCCCGGCGCGGCGTAGCGGCCGACCTCTCGCGGCGCCGCGGGGTCGGCCAGATCGTAGGCGATGAGGATGTTGCCGAGATAGCCTTCCGCCTCGGTCGAGATGTAGGCGTGGGCCGCGTCCATGTCGAAGCGGTGCACGCCGACGCCATGGGTGCGGACATGGGTCAGCAGCGCCGGTTCTGCGGGGTTGGCGACGTTCCACACGCGGAAGCCGCCTTCGGCGTACGGTTCTTCGAGCGAGCGCCGCAGCCGGGGCATCTTCTCCTCGGGCACGCCGACGCGCGCCGCGATCTCGGCCTCGGTGGGCGCGCGGCCGAGTTCGGCCGTCAAGGCCGCGGTCTCCGGCGCGATCCGAGCGGCGCGGCGCAGCGCGTGGCGGTCGTCCTGCTCGACGTTGGTGATCATCAGGTCGCCCACGACGCGCACCTTGTGGGTGTGGGAGGCGGGCGAGGGCGGCGCGATGCGCGCCACGACGCGCGGCGACGCAGGATCGGAGACGTCGATGACGCTCGTGCCGTGCGGCGGCCGCATATGCCCGACATAGGCATGGCGGCCGTGTACGCAGACCTGTCCGCCGCCGGGCAGATCGTCCAGCCCGCCGACGCGGCGCACGCCCCACGACGTCTTCTCGCGGCCCGGATAGCTCATGCGGCCCGGACGCCCCGGTCGGCGGCCCGGCAGGCCGCGTCGGACGGGTCGCCGGCGCCGGAGCGCGCGGGGGCCGGGAGTGCATATCGGGCGGTCGTCCGAACCATCGTCTCGATTCTTGCTTGAATAATCGATAAAATACGTGATCATGGCCGATACCACTTGTCAATTGCCGGCTTTGGGGTCAATGGGAGGCCATGGGCGACGGCGGCGACACTCACGAGGAGAAGGGCGCGGCTTCGGCGCCGCGCAGGGGCATCGCGACGCGCGAGGGGGAGACCCGCGCCGCCGCGGCGTTCGAGGCGTTGCGGCGCGACATCATCAGCGGCGCGCTGGAGCCGGGGTCGCGGCTCAGGATCGAGCATCTGTCGCGCAGTTACGGAGTCGGCGCCACGCCCCTGCGCGAGGCGCTCCAGCGGCTGAGCTCAGAGGGGCTCGTGCTCGCGAGCGACAACCGCGGCTTCGCGGTGACGGCCCTGCGGCTCGACGAGTTCGCCGACCTCACCATCGCGCGCATCGCCATCGAGCGCGAGGCGCTGCGGCTCTCCATCCGCAACGGCGACGGCGAGTGGGAGGCCGGCCTCGTCGCGGCCGCCTGGCGCCTCGCGCGGCAGGACGAGGCGCTGCGCGCTGACGCCGAGGCCGCGATGGACGCATGGGAGCGCGCCAACGTCGCGTTCCATCAGGCGACGGTGGCGGCCTGCGGCTCCTCATGGCTGCTTCGGGTGCGCTCCCAGCTCAGCGTGCAGGCCGAGCGCTACCGCCGCGCCTCGGTCTATCTCAGGCGCGTCTCCCGCGATCTCGCCGCCGAGCACGCCGCCATCGCGCAGGCGGCGCTCGACCGCGACGTGGACCGCGCCTGCGATCTCGTGGAGAACCACTTCGCGGCGACGGCGCGGTTCCTGGAGCCGGAGCTCCGGCAGCGCGACCTCGCCTGAGCCGGCCGAAGCGCCCGACGCGCGGCCATCGCCCGGGCGAGCGGCGTCATGGTGCGCGAAGTCAGGGCGGGCGAGATCAGGGCGCCGGCGTGAACTCCGCCTCGATCTCGAAGTCGGACGGCGCTCCGGCGAGCGCCGCGGCGATGTCGTCTCCCGCCAGTCCCCGTGGCGCCGTCAGGCGCAGGCGCAGCACGCCCTGCCGGTCCGGCTCGGCGAGGCGGGCGTCGAGCGCGTCGCGCAGGGTCGCCTGGGGGTCGCCCGGCGCCGCGCCGGCGAACATCTGCGCGAGGACCGTCCGCAGGCCCCTGGCGTAGGCGGCGGGCTCCTCGCCGGCCGCCTGCGCCTGGCTGGCGATCATCGCGCTGAAGAAGCCGAGGTCGTCGAAGGTGACCTCCAGCGCGCGCAACGAGCTTTCGAGCGGGTCCGACGCGCCGTCGCTCTCGGGCATGTCGGCCGTCATCGATGCGGAAAGCCGCATCTTGCCCGGCACGTCCACGCCTGCGCGCAGCAACCGCCCCTGCGCGCCGTCCTCCGCCGGCGAGAGCGACGCGCTCATCGAGACGGTCTCTACGCCGTCGAGCTGCGGCAGGCCCGGCCCGCCGTCGCTGGCGGCCGCGCGCGCAAGGGTGGCGTAGTCGACGCCCTCGAGGCTTATCGCGAAGCTGCTCGGCCCGGCGTCGGTCGAAAGCCCGGCGAGATCGACATCCGAGACCACGACGCGCTCGATCGTCAGCCGCTTGTCCGCCGAGGCGACGTCCGCCGTGTCCGGGTCCGCCAGCACGACGCCTGACAGGATGAAGCCGGTCGGGCCCGTCTCCTCGATGCTCTCGTAGGTCAGGGCGGCCCCGAGATCTTCTTCGCTCATCAGGATGTCGAGCGCCTCGGCGGCGCTGGCGATCTCGCGATCCGCGAAGGGGTTTTGCGCGGCGGCCGGCGCGACGTCGCCGGCGTCGAAGGCGACGGTCAGCGTCGCCGGGGCGGAAGCGTCGCTCCACAGGCCGACCCAGACGCGCCAGTCGCCCGCCGCGGCGGGCGCTGCGACGATGCGCGGGTTCACGCCGTCGGCGTCGTCGTTGCAGAGCGTCGCGCCGTCCGGACCGACGACCAGCAGCGTCGCGTCGCCCTCGCTCTCGACGGCGAAAGCCAGCGCCGGCGCGTCCTCGTCGAGCGCGATCACCGCCTGAGGCCGCGAAGCGTCGATGGCGCCGGAGCAGGACGGATCGACCGAGGAGGCCGGCGCGTCGCCGCCCGCCGTGACGGCGACGCGCAGGGCGCCCTCCGGCGGCGGCGCGAAGCGGCCCGCGGCCGGCGGCGCGTCGAGATCGAGCTCCAGCCGCGCCTCGGGCTCGGCCGGCTCGCGCGAGACCGTCACCACGGCCGGCGCCTGAGCGTCGCCCCATGCGCCGGCCCAGATGCGCCACGGCCCCGCCGAAGCCGGGGCGGCGATCACGGCGGGGTCGACGCCGTCGGCGTCGTCGTTGCAGAGCGCTTCGCCCTCCGGCGAGACGACGAGCAGCGTCGTGTCGACCGCCGAGGACGCGGAGATCCGCAGATACGGCTCCGGCGCGGCGAGATCGACCACCAGCTGGGGCCGGGCGACGTCGATGGCGCCTGAACAGAAGGCGTCGATGCGGGAGGCCTGGACGTCGCCGCCGGCCGTCGTCTCCACCACGAGCGCGCCTTCGGCCGGCAGGGCGTGGCGGCCGCTGAGCGGGGCCTCGTCGAGCGGCAGGGCGCCGACGCCGAGCGCGTCGGCGACGGCGGCGCGCGACGCGTCGAAATCCATCTCCGAGATCTCGACGGTCGCCGTCACCGCGTCGTTCCATGACGCGGCGGAGAGCCAGAGCCGGTGCTCGCCTTCCGTCGGCCGATCGAGGCGCGTGACGGCTGCGCCGTCCTCGGAGACGACCGCGCAGCGGTAGAGGCCGCCGGGCTCGGCGATCACGAGCGCGGCGAGCCCCTCGCCGCTGGCGCGCAGCCGCAGCGGATAGAGGGCGCCGTCGATCGTCACCGCGCCGTCGGGGACATGGCCGAGATAGCCCGGGCAGCCGCGCACCAGCGTGTCCGCCGCGACGCCTTCGACGCCGGGCGCCTCGGCGTCGAGCCGCAGCGACTGGGGATCGGGGGAGAAGCCGCCGGGGAGCGTCAGGGTCTGCGCGGCGGCGGCCGTCGCCCCGAGCGCGCCGCAGACCGCGGCGGACAGAACGCGTTTCAGGTCAGGCATGGCGGCGACTCCGCGACCGCCGGAGCGGCGGCGGCGCAAAGGGTGACACGGGCTCCCGCCGCGCGCGAGTCGCACGGAGTCGCGGTTCGCCCGGAGGCCCTTGCGAGCCGGCCGTGAAACCTCAGCGCGCCAGCCACGCCTCGATCAGCGCGCGGAGCCTGTCTCCCGAGAAGCTGGGGAAGTGCCCGCCATGGACCACCCGCACGCGGCGGCCGAGCAGCCGCTTCATGGAGCGGCGGTAGTCCGCGGCGTCCGAATGGTACGCATCCTCGATCAGCGGGCCGTCGTAGACGATGTCGCCGGAGAACAGGATCTCGCTCGCCTTCTCGTAGAGCGCGATGCCGCCCGGCGAATGTCCCGGCGTGTGGATCACCTCGAAGACGCGGCCGCCGGCGGCGATCTCGTCGCCGTCCTCCAGCAGCCGCGTCGCCGGGGCGGGCGTCACGGCGTAGCGCGCGCTGTCGTAGGGTTCGGGCGGCAGGGCGTGGAAGATGGCGTCGGTCACGTAGGGGTCGGCCAGCGTCTCGCGGCGGCCCGGCGCGGCGAGCAGCGCCGCCTCGGCGCGGTGGACGGCGCGGCGTTCGAACTCGTGGTGGCAGCCGATGTGGTCGAAATGGGTGTGGCTCGCGACGGCGGTGATCGGCCGCTCGGTCGTCAGCGCCACCCAGTCGCGCAGCGGCACGACGCCCATGCCGCTGTCGATGAGCAGATCCTCGCCGGCGCCGCGGACATGCCAGCAGTTGCAGCGGTAGAATTCGCGGACATGGGGCTCGTCGATCAGCGTGACGTCGTCGCCGACGCGCCTGACGCGCCACCAGTCCTCCGGCTTCACGCGCATCGGGGCTGTTCCTCCAGAACGCTGACCGACTTCGGGTCCAGCGCGAGCTCCAGCACGTCGCCGGGCGCGGCGTCCATCCCCGCCGGCAGCAGCGCGAGCAGGTCGAGCGCAGGCGCTGCGCGCGGCCGGGCGCGCACCCGGCGGTGGACGCCCTGAAACACCGTCTCGACCACCTCGGCGGGCCCGATCGGCAGGCCGCGGCCCGGGCCGACATGCTCGGGCCGGGCGCATAGGGCGACGCGGGCGCCCTCGGGCGCGGCGCAGGGCAGGCGGAGCGGGCCCAGCGCCGTCTCGAAGGCTCCCCCGCGCCGCACCGCCTCGATGAAGTTCATCTCGCCGAGAAAGCCCGCGGCGAAGCGGCTGCGCGGCTGGCGGTATACCCTTTCCGGCGGGCCCTGGTCCTCGATGCGGCCGGCGTTCATCACCACGATGCGGTCGGCGATCGCCATCGCCTCCTCCTGATCGTGGGTGACGTGGACGAAGGTGGCGCCGACGCGGCGCTGGATCGCCTTCAGCTCCGCCTGCATGTGGCGGCGCAGGTTGAGGTCGAGCGCCCCGAGCGGCTCGTCGAGCAGCAGCACGTCGGGCTCCACCGCCAGCGCGCGGGCGAGCGCGACGCGCTGGCGCTGCCCGCCCGAGAGGTCGGCCGGCCGGCGTGCGCCCGAGTCGGGCAGACCGACCAGAGCCAGCATCGCGTCCGCCCGCCTGCGGCGCTCGGCCTTCGCGACGCCGCGCATCCGCAGGCCGAAGCCGACATTGTCGCGCAGGCTCATGTGCGGAAAGAGCGCGTAGTCCTGGAACACCGTGGTCGTGGGGCGGCGCTCCGGCGGCGTGCGCGTCATGTCCCTTCCGCCGATCAGCACGGCGCCCTCGGACGGGTCGACGAAGCCGCCGAGGATGTTGAGCAGGGTGGTCTTGCCGCAGCCCGACGGCCCGAGCAGCACGCAGAACTCCCCCGCCTCGACGGAAAGATCGACGCGATGCAGCGCCGCCGCGCCGCCATAGCGCTTCGCGACGCCCCTGAGGTCGAGCCGCGCCGTCATCGCCGACGCGCCGCGAAGAGCTCCGCGCCCAGCACGGCCAGCGCCGAGGCGAGGAAGACGACGGAGCCGACGGCGTTGGTCTTCGGGTTCAGGCCCGAGCGCAGCAGGCTCCAGATCTCCACCGGCAGCGTGACCTCGAAGCGCGAGAGCAGGAAGGCGATCACGAATTCGTCCCATGAGAACGTGACCGACAGCAGGAACGCCGCGAGCAGCGCCGGATCGGCGTCGGTGGGGATCCAATAGCCCCATCC